>JBJTXC010000278.1:0-13349 GCA_046082065.1 Burkholderiaceae bacterium | reverse complement strand
GGTTTGCGTTGGTCGCCATTTTGGCGCTGGCGCAATAATTTATTTGAGGAATACGGCCAATTGTTGCTTTGGCTTATCACTAGATCATAACCGACTCGACAAGCGCTGAGCGTCAAGCGCGCGGTAATCCGCGCAGATTTTCATTCCGCGGCGCAGCATGACCCGGTCTTGATGCCAACGTATCTCCGCAAAGACTTTTATTTAGCCCGACCAAACTTGGATCAGATCGCCGTCTGATCGAGGCAACCCGCGCATCTCGTGGCGCGGTTCCCTTCCTAGAATCCGCGGGTCCCGCTGGGACCAGGTCGGCGATGCCGGCCTTCATCATTCATCGCTTCAGGAACAGGAACCATCATGCAAAGATCTGTTATTGCAATCGGGTTGGCGGTCGCGCTGGCGGCGCCTTGGACAGCCCAAGCCCAGGGCACGCCGGCCACGAGCTACGTGAAGCTGAGCGCCGGTCAGTCGGATGCCAGTATCGATTTTTGGGGCAACGACACAGATACCGCTGCCGCCTTGGCCGTGGGTTCGCAGATCAGCACCAACATCGACGCCGAGCTCGGCTACATTCACTTTGGCAAGGCGCGCTATGCCGATGTAGGCGCGGTTGGCAATACCTTGAGTGCGCAATCAGAAGCGGCGTACATCGCCGCGGTGGGCAAGTATCCGGTGCATCCTGCGGTCTCGATTTTCGGCAAGTTGGGCGTCGCTTATCACTGGAGTAATCGGCGTGGGGTGCGTGACGGCACCGCCTTCGACACCAATGATGATCGCTTCGGACCGTTGATCGGCTTGGGCGCCAGCTGGCAATTCGCGCCGAACTGGGCTGCCGATGTGGATTACACCTACTTCAACCGCAATAGCAAGGTGGCCGGCGAAACGTCCGACATGGATATCTGGACGCTGGGCTTGCGATATCTGTGGTGACCTTGTGCCACCACGCCACAGCGACTAGTAGTCGGACACGCCATTTTGGCCGTGCCTGATTCACAACTTGATAATTATCAGGCTGAAAACTTTCAATAAAATCACAGCGAGCTACCGACGTGTTGGTCGCGTCGGTAGCGGGGTCGTCATCGCTGGATTAATTAAAAGGATTTCAGATGAAAAAACTTCTGTTGGCGTCGGCCATGGGCGCCGCGCTCTTGTCACCATGACCCGCCATGGCCGAGGCCTCGTATTTCAAAGTCGGGCTCGGTCCGTCCCGCTATAGCCAGCCCGGAAATTCCGCCACCGAGACGGCATGGAACCTGGCTTACGGCCAAGCGGTCGACCCGAACTGGGGCTATGAGCTGGGCTACATGCATTTTGGCGATGTATCGCGCGCGCCACCAGGGCAGCAGTCAAGTAACTTCTACTCGCACGCTTTGTACGCCGCTGGTGTCGCCAGCACCCCGCTGAACAAGGCAACGCATGCTTACGCCAAAGTGGGATTGGCGCTGATTGAAAGCAAAGGCAGCGGCTCGGCTGCGACGCTGGGCGCCGCAGTCGGGACGCGCTCAGATACGAATCTGATCGGTGGCATCGGCCTCGATTACCGATTTTCGCCGCAGGTATCTGGCAACATCGAGTACCAATACTTCGGCGACGCCTACCGTTCGCTCGTGACCCTGAGTGCGTGGACCGTGGGGCTGCGCTTCGGGTTCTGATCGCGATACTCGCGGGCGCCGGGAACCGAGCAACATCCCACCCGGCGCCTGGCACAGCCAGACATTCGGGTTAGCGATTCGAATCTCGCAGTTCGGCAATCGCTTGCGTGAGTGCCGATGCAATCAGCGGGTCGGCAGGTGTGTGCGTGCCTCGCTCCACCCACCTCAGCTGCGCCCGCGGGTTCGCGTGTTTCAGCTTGATGGCATTCTCGGGTGGGCAAATCAAATCGTGCGTGCCATGAATGATGATCATGGGCTTGTCTTGCATGGCGGCCGCGCCGGCATACAGTTGCGCTTCATTGCAAAAACACTGCTGCGACAAGTAATGCGCCTGCAGCCGATACTTGCCCAAGGTGCGCGGCGACACAGCAGTATCTGTTGAGGGCTGCGTGGCTGGTGGATCGAGCTTGCCCTCCATGGCGCGCATCAGCGCGCTTTCGTAATTCGACCAGCGCCGCGCAGCTTCATTCGCTTGCGCGAGATCATCCCCCAGCAGCGCCAGACACAGCGTCTCGAGTGCCTGCGTTTGCTGATCGTCGCGCCAGCCCTCGGTCAATTGCTGCCAAGCCACCGGCACCATCGCGCGCAGCGACTGAAAGAACCACTGAAGCTCGCGCGTACTGGCCAAAAAACTACCGCGAAGCACCAGGCTCTTGATGTGATTAACGTGCTGACTCGCGTAAAGCAGCGCCAGCGTCGCGCCCCATGATCCACCCACCACAGTCCATTGCTCAATGCCGAGCCGGGTGCGGATCAATTCAATGTCGGACACCAATCGCTGACTGTCATTGTTGAGCAGCTCACCTTGCGGCAGTGACTGCCCGGCACCCCGTTGATCGAATAGCACTACGCGTTGCCGGCTCAGATCAAACCACTCCAAGACCGACAGCGAGGTGCCGCTCCCCGGCCCGCCGTGCAGCACCACGACAGCAGGCGCTGAGGCCTTGCCGTATTGCGCCAGATACAGGCGATGTCCGTCGCCGGTGTCTAGCATCTGCTGGTCGAAGGCGCTGGGCGGCATGCTCTTTTTTCCGGGGTCGGCGATAAAATGGGATGGTTTTGCGCTTGGTGATTGCTTGATGATCATCGGCACGCGCTGGCGTCACGATCGCTGAAAACGCTGCAGCCACAAGGAAAAACCTGGGTGACTCAGCACTATCGATCGTCGTCGATTATGCACTGGTTGAGGTTTTGATCTGTGCAATGGTCGGCTTCTTTCATCACCTGCCATGCTGCATGCATGCCGATGGCAGGTTGAACGACGCAGCAAAGCCTAGGCGCACCCATGAAAACGAGATCCTGAAAATCATGAAAATCCTGGTACTTGGCTCTGCCGCGGGCGGCGGTTTCCCGCAATGGAATTGCAATTGTCCAAATTGCGCTGGCGTTCGAAGCGGTGGCATCAAAGCCAAAGCGCGCACGCAGTCATCCATCGCTGTGTCTTCCAATGGCACCGATTGGGTGTTGATCAACGCTTCGCCGGATATCTTGCAGCAGATCCGTTCCAATCCGGCGCTGCAACCGGCGCGTGCGATACGTGACACCGGCATCGCCGCCGTGATGGTGATGGACGCACAAATCGATCACATCACCGGCCTGTTGATGCTGCGTGAGGGACGTAAAAAACTGAATCTGTACTGCACCGAGTCCGTGTGGGACGACTTGAATCACGGGCTGCCGCTAGCCAAAGTGCTGTCGCATTACTGCGGTGTCGAGCGGCATCCGATCGAAGGATTATCGTCAGACCAGACACATTTCGCGCCGATCGAAGTGCCCGGCATCGAGGGCATACGCTTTCATCCGATGCCGTTAAAGAGTAAAGCGCCACCGTACTCACCGCACCGTAATCATCCCGGCCCCGGTGATAACAACGGGCTGATGATTGAAAGCAAAGCGACCGGCAAAAAATTATTCTACGCGCCGGGTTTGGGCGAGATCGAGCCGCATGTGCTCGACGCGATGCAGCAGGCAGATTGTGTATTGGTTGATGGCACGGTATGGACGGGTGACGAGATGATCACTTTGGGCTTGACGCAAAAAACTGCAGCCGACATGGGCCATCTGCAACTCTCTGGCCCCGGCGGCATGATCGAGGTGCTGGATGGCATCGGCACCCGTCGCAAGGTGCTCATTCATATCAACAACACCAATCCGATCTTGAATGAAGACGCCAGCGAGCGAACCGTGCTGGCGCAGCACGGTATTGAAGTCGCCTACGACGGTATGGAAATTAATCTGTGAGGAATGCAATGAACGCACACACAAAACTGGAAGAACAAATGCCGTGGAGCCGCGAAGAATTCGAAGCCAAGCTGCGCGCCAAGGGCGACAACTATCACATCAATCATCCGTTCAATGTGCGCATGAACGAGGGCAAGCTGACGCCCGATCAGATTCGTGGCTGGGTGATTAATCGCTTCTACTATCAAGTGATGATCCCGATTAAAGACGCGGCCATCATGTCCAACATGCCGGATCGCGAGGTGCGCCGCAAATGGGTGGAGCGCATTCTTGATCATGATGGCTATGGCGAGAAGGAAGGCGGGATCGAGGCATGGACGCGCTTGGGCGAGGCGACCGGCATCTCGCGTGATGAGTTGTGGTCGCTGAAAAAAGTGCTGCCCGGTGTGAAATTCGCTGTCGACGCTTACGTGAACTTTGCCCGTCAGCGCCCATGGCAAGAAGCGGTGTGCTCATCACTTACGGAAATGTTCGCACCAAAAATTCATAAAGATCGCTTGGCAAACTGGCCGACGCATTACCCCTGGGTCAGCGATGACGGCCTTGCCTATTTCCGCAGCCGCGTGCCGTTGGCGCAGCGTGATGTTGAGCATGGTTTGCAGGTGACGCTGGATTATTTCACCACCCGCGAGCAGCAGGAACGTGCGCTTGAGATTCTGCAGTTCAAACTGGACGTACTGTGGCAGATCTCGGATGCGATCGAAAAGGCTTACCCGTGAGCGCGCCCATGATCGAGCTGACCAGCAAGCCCAAGCTGGCGAAGCTGTTCCGCCTGCAATACGAAGAAGCGCAGGGCGCTTATGTGCTGCTATACCCGGAAGGCATGGTGAAGCTGAACCAACCGGCGTCCGAGATTTTGAAGCGCTGCGACGGCGAGCGTGACGTGAATGCGATCGTCGCCGACATCGAGCAGGCGTTCAATGCGCAGGGACTCGAAAAGGATGTCACCGGGTTTCTTGAAATTGCAACCGAGCGAGGATGGGTTGTCTGATGTCTGAACAAGCAAACATGGCGACTATTGCGCCCCCGCTTTGGCTGTTGGCCGAGGTGACTTATCGCTGCCCGCTGCACTGCGTGTTTTGCTACAACCCGGTGAACTATGCGGCGAACAAAAAAGAACTCAGCACCGAGCAATGGAAAGAAGTGCTGCGTCAGGCGCGCAAACTGGGTGCTGCACAGCTTGGTTTTTCGGGCGGCGAACCACTGGTGCGTGATGACCTCGAAGAGCTGATCGGTGAAGCGCATCAGCTCGGCTATTACACCAACCTGATTACCTCAGGTGTCGGCCTGACCGAAGCACGAATCTCGAGAATGAAGGATCTCGGGCTCGATCACATTCAGCTGTCGTTTCAGGATTCCACCAAGGAGATGAACGACTTCCTGTCGAGTACCAAAACTTTTGATTTGAAGTCGCGCGTTGCTGCATTGATCAAGAAGTACGACTATCCGATGGTGCTGAATGTGGTGCTGCATCGGTATAACCTGGATCATATCGGCCGTATCATCGATATGGCAGTTGAGATGGGCGTGGAATATCTTGAGCTCGCAAACACCCAGTACTACGCCTGGGCTAGCTTGAATCGTGAGCAGTTGATGCCAACTCGGGAGCAACTGGTACGCGCCGAGGAAATCGTTCAAGAGTACCGCGCCAAACTCGGCAACAAGCTTAAGCTGTTGTTTGTGGTGCCAGATCTTTTCGAAGACAAACCCAAAGCTTGCATGAATGGCTGGGGCTCGGTGTTTCTGGCGGTTGCGGCTGATGGCAGCGCTTTGCCTTGCCATGCGGCGCAGTCATTACCCGGCCTGACTTTCCCGAATGTGACCGAGCAATCGTTGCATGACATTTGGTACAAGAGCGATGCGTTCAACGCCTTCCGCGGCTATGAGTGGATGAAAGAGCCCTGTCGCACCTGCCCCGAAAAAGAAAAAGATTTTGGCGGCTGCCGTTGCCAGGCGTATGCCTTGACCGGCGACGCGCGCAATGCAGATCCGGTGTGCGGCAAATCGCCATCGCACGATGTAGTCAAGCAAATCGTGCTGCAAACGAAAAATCGGCCGGTCGAGGAAAAGCCGCTGGTGTTCCGCAACGACATGAACTCGCTACGATTGGCGGCAGAGGTAGAAAAGCAAATCTCGTGATGCGATCGCTGAACTAGCTTCAGCGGCGGATAACCAAGAAACTGATAAAAGCCCGATAAAAAACTGATCGTGATTTTGCAGACGCCGCGTGCGCAGTCTTAAGCGCCGCGCGCTGACTTGATCAAGCCGCGCTGCGGGTCGTAGCGGGCGGCTGCGATCCAGTAAAACAGTAGCGTGCTCGCCAGCACCACCCACAACGACGCCGTCAGCTCACCGTACAGCGCGTAACGCACTGACTCAACTGCATGGGTAAACGGGTTCAACGCAGAAATTTGATAAATCCAGTGGGCGCCAGCATCTCGCATGCGGCCAATCGGATACAGCGCCGATGACAAGAAAAACATCGGAAAAATCACGAAGTTCATGGTGCCGGCAAAATTTTCCAGCTGCCGGATATACACCGACAGCATCAAACCAAACGCAGACAACATCAATGCGCCGGCAATCAACGCCGGTAGCGAGCTGAGTAGCTGCCACGGCGACAGGCCAATTTGCCAAATCACCACCAGAATCATGAAGGCGAGCGCTTGCAGCACAGACAAGAACGCACCACCCATTAATTTGCACGCCAATAGGTAAGCCCGCGGTAGTGGCGCTGTGAGTAGCAGCCGCATGACGCCCATCTCGCGGTCATACACCATCGCCAGCGATGATTGCATGCCATTGAACAGGCACACCATCAGTGCCAAGCCCGGCACCATGTACAAACGATAATCGAGATTGGCATCAAACGGCATCACCGTGCCGAGGTCTGGCATTTGCCGAAACCCGGCAGCGAACACCACCATCCACAGGAGCGGACGTACCAGAGACGACGCCAGTCGACCCGGTTGCCGCAAAAATTTATGCACCTCGCGTCCAGCGATTGCAGCCAGTGCCAGACGGGCATGCAGCAGTTTCATGCTTTGGGCTCCGCTTTGGTCAACTGTAAGAATGCGTCGAGCAGCGTATCTTGGCCAGCCTGTTTGAGCAGCGCCTTGGCCACACCATCGAAGCGCACCGTACCGGCTGCCATGACTACAATCCGATCTGCCGCTTCTGCTTCATCAACCAAATGAGTGGCCCACAACACGCCCATGGCACGCTCTCGGCAGAGTGCTTTCACGTCGGCGATGATGGCCGCGCGTGAGGCAGGATCAATGCCCACCGTCGCTTCATCCATCAGCAGTAAATGCGGCTGCGACAGTAGTGCGCGCGCCAGTTCAACTTTGCGGCGCGTACCGCCCGAAAGATTGCGACAGCTTTCATTTGCGCGGTCGCTCAAATTGAATCGTTGCAGCCAATGCATCATGCGTTGTTGCGCTTCACTACGTGCAATGCCATGCAAATCGGTTTGGAAACGCAAGTTGGCAGCGACCGTCAAATCCAGGTCCAGCGCGGGTTGCTGAAACACAATGGATAAATCTGCCAATGCCTTGATCGGATCGCGACCAATATCGTGGCCCATGACATGTGCACTGCCCCCATCTGCCACGAACAGGCCAGAGAGTATTTGAAACAGGGTCGACTTACCCGCGCCATTCGGGCCGAGCAGTGCGACAAATTCGCCCGCCGCCACAGAAAAGCTGACACGATCCACAGCGCGTCTTGCGCCGAAGTGTTTACTCAGCTGATCGATAACGAGCGGTTCGGGGAAGAGATGGTTCACAGGCGTGATTTTATTATGCGGCCGGCAGCATGATGGATTCGAGTTGTTCCCAGGGCTTGCGCTCGCTCCAATCCGCCTGCCACGGTGGCGGCAGCACCAGCGCAAATGCACCGAGGTCAGTCACCAGTTCACCCAGCGTCGCGCTGCGCACGACCACGCCAGCGGTGAGCGCTTTGAAGCGGCTGCTGATCTCCTGCTGTACCAGCGGCGCCAGTAAGTCTTGATTGTTGCGCCATACGCTACCACCCACCAGAATCGCTTCGGTATCCAGTATCGTGGTCAGGTTGTATAGCGCACGTCCGAACCAGCGCGCGGCATACGCGACCGTTGCCAGTGATTCAGCGTCACCCTCCCGCGCTGCTGAAAACACCGCTGCGAGTGGCCTGCCCAATCGTTTCTCGAAATTACGCCCGCCGAGCAAACCTTCAAGGTCACCCTGGTTGCCGCAGCCGCATACACCCGCTTCTGTGTCAGTCAGCAGCATGTGGCTCGCATGCCCCGCATTGTTTGCCTTGCCGTTGAGGATATGGCCATCCACGCACAGACCAAACCCAATGCCGGTACTCCACGTGACGTAAATCGAATTGGCAGGCGCATGACCGAATGCGCGCTCACCATGCAGGCCAGCGACGCAATCATTGACGATGTTTACCGTGGAGAAGCGTTCTCGCAGTACTGATTCCACCGGTAGAAATGTCCAGTCATTCGGTAAGTCTTCGCCATTTGGCAAGCCGCCACAAATATTCGGTGGCATAAACCCGAGATAACCATCGCGCAATGCAAATGGACCGCAGCTGCTGACACCCACGCTGACGACTTCATTACGATGGATACCGAGCTGTTCGCAGCAAGCATCCATCAGTCGCAAGCCTTGCCGCACGATCGTGTCTGGCGCGCCTGAGCGCTCGGTAGGCTGCGTCACCCGCAGTAATGGGCCCCCGGCATCAGCGATGCAAGCGGCCATCTTGGTGCCGCCGATATCGAGCGCGGCAACAAACATGATTTATGCGCGTAGTGGTTTGTAGCGAATACGCTTGGGCTTGGCACCTTCTTCGCCCAAACGCTTTTTCTTGTCAGCTTCGTACTCTTGATAATTACCATCGAAGAATACGACTTGCGATTCGCCTTCAAACGCCAAAATATGCGTCGCGATGCGGTCGAGGAACCAGCGATCATGCGAGATCACCAGCACGCTGCCGGCAAACTCAAGCAAGGCATCTTCCAGCGCGCGCAAGGTTTCAACATCCAGATCATTTGATGGTTCATCTAACAGCAGTACGTTCCCGCCTTGCATCAGCGTCTTGGCAAGATGCAGACGACCGCGCTCACCACCAGAAAGATTGCCGACGATTTTTTGTTGATCAGCGCCTTTGAAGTTGAAGCGGCCCAGATAAGCGCGCGACGGCATTTCGAAACGACCCACGGTCAGCAAATCAGCACCGCCAGAGACATCGTCAAACACAGATTTTTTGTTATCCAACTCGGCACGCGATTGATCGACCACCGATACCTTGACGGTTGGTCCGATCACAATCTCACCCGAATCAGGCTGCTCTTTACCGTTAATCATGCGAAACAGCGTGGATTTACCTGCGCCGTTGGGGCCGATGATGCCAACGATCGCGCCGGGTGGAATTTTGAACGACAGGTTGTCGATCAACAGTCGATCACCAAAGCCCTTGCTGACATTCTTGAATTCGATGACTTCATTGCCGAGACGCTCGGCAACCGGAATAAAAATTTCCTGCGTCTCGTTACGCTTTTGATATTCGTATTCAGACAATTCATTAAAGCGCGCGATACGTGCCTTGCTTTTGGCTTGTCGACCCTTTGGATTTTGCCGCACCCACTCTAATTCTTTCTTCAGTGCTTTTTGACGCGCTGATTCAGTCGCTTCTTCCTGCTTCAATCGACCTTCTTTTTGTTCCAGCCAGGACGAGTAATTGCCTTTCCATGGAATGCCATGGCCGCGGTCGAGTTCAAGTATCCATTCGGCCGCATTGTCGAGGAAGTAACGATCGTGTGTGATCGCGACCACGGTGCCGGGAAATCGCTGCAGGAATTGCTCGAGCCAATCGACGGATTCCGCATCAAGGTGGTTGGTGGGTTCATCGAGTAGCAACATATCGGGTTGCGACAGCAACAGCTTGCAGAGTGCAACGCGGCGTTTTTCACCGCCGGAAAGCACGCCGACCTTGGCATCCCATGGGGGTAGCCGCAGCGCGTCAGCAGCGACTTCAAGTTGTAATTCCAGATTGCCACCATCCGCTGCCGCGATAACCGCTTCGAGCCGCTCCTGCTCCTTGGCCAGTGCGTCAAAATCTGCATCAGGCTCTGCATAAGCGGCATACACCTGCTCGAGTTTGGCGCGTGCTTCGAATGCCTCACCCAATCCACTTTCTACTTCTTGTCGAACACTCATCTCCGGGTTGAGCTCGGGCTCTTGTGGCAGATGACCGATTTTCAAATTCGGCATGGGCACTGCATCGCCCTCAATATCTTTATCGATACCCGCCATGATTTTCAGCAGCGTCGATTTGCCCGAGCCATTCAGACCGAGCACACCAATTTTGGCGCAGGGGAAAAAAGACAGCGAAATATCTTTCAGGATTTGACGCTTGGGCGGAACGATCTTGCCCACGCGATGCATTGTGTAGACGTAATTAGCCATGAATGTGCTTAACAAGTGGAATGGATTTGCAGCAGGACGCTGCAGCAGCACGAGAGCATAACCGAAGCGCGCATTCGAGTGTCAGTCTGCGCGTCGACGGGTTCAGGCAGCGGCTGCGAACTGTATGCGCTCGCTAATCGGCTTATTGGTCGCTCGCATTGACTCGCAAGCGCCAACCACGCAGCAGCGCCTCGCCGGAATACACCGCCAAGCCAAGCCAGATCATTGCGAATCCGGTTAATTTAGCCCCGGCAAATGGCTCGTGATACAGCCATACCCCGAGCAGGAGTTGTATGCTCGGGCCGATGTACTGTAGCAGCCCGACCAGCGAAAGCGGAATGCGGCGCGCGCCATAAGCAAACATGAGCAGCGGTATGGCTGTGACGGGCCCGGCGGCCATCAGCAATAGCGATAACGTTACATTGCTACCAAAGGCATGCGATGAGCCGGCGTCTGGCAAAAGTAAAAATAGGCCGGCAGCGGGTAGCAGCAGCATGGTTTCCATGCTCAGCCCTTCCAGCGCACCGAGCGCGGCAGTTTTACGAAGCAAGCCGTACAAGCTGAATGTGACTGCGATCACCAGACCGATCCAGGGCACACCGCCTTCACTGACAGTAAGCCACAGCACGCCGCAGGCCGCCAACCCGACCGCGACCCATTGCGTTATGCGAAGGCGCTCACCGAGCCCGATGCCAAACAAAACATTGAACAGTGGCGTGATGAAATAACCCAAGCTGGCATCAACAATATGGTCGTGGTTCACCGACCAGATATACACCACCCAATTGGTCGCTACCATCAGCGCGCTGGTGGCAAAGGTAATTAGGATGCGTGGTTGTGCTCGCACCAACGCCAACCAATCCCACTGACGTCGTATCGCCAGCAAGCCCATCAGCAATACGACAGACCAGAGCACGCGATGCGACAAAATTTCCAACGACGGTACTTGCTGCAGTAGCCGCAAATACAAAGGAAACACGCCCCACAAGGTAAAAGCACTCGCGGCGGCGATCACGCCTCTCAGCATGGAAGCCTCATTCCAGCCCGAGCGACAATTGCGGTGTGGACTGCGGTTCTTCTTTGCTCGCGTCGGCTGATTTTTGTTTGGACTTTGAAACGCGACGACCTTCACGCGCCGGATTGCGGCTGCCGTGTTTATCAAATACGCGCCGTGCTTCATCGCGCACCTCGCTGCGGCGGCGCATCGCCCAAAGCGTTTCTCGCGCAAAGCTGGCGCTCGCCAGATGATCGACGACCGGCTCGGGGTAGTCAGTGCCGATCATGACGCCTAATTGCTGCTGTAGCGCGTGCGGCATAGTCCACGGCTCGAAAATGAATGCCTGCGGTACGTTTGCAAGGGCAGGCAGCCAGCGCTTTACAAACGCACCGTCTGGATCCTGGTCTTGCGCTTGTTTGACAGGATTGTAGATACGCAGCGTATTGATGCCGGTGACACCCGATTGCATTTGTATCTGCGAGTAGTGAATGCCCGGCTCGTAGTCGAGAAACTCACGCGCGAGATGCAAGGCTGGCTCATGCCAGTGATTCCACAACTGATAGCTGGAAAAGCTCACCAGCAATGCCCGCATACGGAAATTGATCCAGCCAGTCTCTGCCAGCATGCGCATGCAGGCATCAATCATCGGAAAGCCTGTCTCGGCTTTACGCCAACGATCAAAGTAATCGCGATTGAAGTGCGGCTCGCGCAAACCATCGAAGCCGCGATGCATGTTGCGGGTTTCAATGTCGGGCTCGGACTCAAGTTTTTGCACGAAGTGGCAACGCCAATGCAGCCGACTTTCAAAAGACTTTAAACCTTCCAGCGCACCTTTCGGCCTGACGTGCGCCGGCAGGGCATTCAACTCGCTGCGAGTTCGCCAGACTTTTTGCACGATCTCTTTGACTGACAGGCAACCATAGGCGATATGCGGCGATAGTCTGGAACATAAATCAGCTGCCGAGAGCGGGCTCGACATGCCGTAGCGGTAGTCTTGCACTCGTTGCGACAGGAAGTTTTTCAGTAGTTGCACAGCTTGTTTACGACCACCTTTTTGTCGCAGCGGCTTGTCGTCATCCGGCATGCCCATCCAGCGCGGCAGCATGATGCCATTGGGCGTGAGCGTACCTTCCGGCTTGCCCAGAAAATCAGGCGCAGGCAACGGCGCAGGTTTCATGCGCTGCATCCAGATATCCGACCATTCATCGCGGGAAGCGAGTCGACGCACGACGCCGTTGGAGGGAAACTCTTTCCAATCGATGCCATTGGCCCGACACCAATCTGCCACGCGCTGATCGCGCTGGTAGCTCAGCGCGTTACCGGTTTCTTCATGTGAGTACAGCGTGAACGGCCCGAAGGTCTCGAGTACACGCTGAAAAATCGCCAGGGCCTCGCCGTACTGCACGAGGAGTGGGCTGCCACGCGCAGACAGCGCCTGATCCAGATCGCTCAAACATTCATTGATGAAGCAAATATGTTGAGTCGCACAGTCAGGTGCGCGAATTAGTGTGGGCGCGTAAATGTACAGCGGTAGTACTTGACGATGCTTGGCGGCCTCAACCAGCGGCGCATGGTCAAACACGCGCAGATCGCGTTTGAACCACATCACGCCCAGCTTCATTGATGCCATCCCCTTTGCGGGCTGGCTTCTGTACAGTGCGACCAGAATGCAGAAAATGAACGACAGGTTTTCATCGGATTGTCAAAGTGACGCGGCGCGTCTGCCAGCCGTGTGCAGAGCAGGGGAAGCAGCGCATCGTAGCCGGGGTTGAGCGTTGCTACTGATTCAACGTTGGGTGTTTCAGAAAGCATGTCTTTCAGTTCGCTGAAATCACCGATGAACAGCGTATCGGTGATAGCCATCATTCTATCTGTCACGAATTGCCAGCGCCGCGCTGACCATGGGAAGCGCGCATGGAAGGGTTGGTGGATGACGCCAATACGTAGACCATCGAACGAGCGCTGAGCTAGCATCCAAGGATGAACCAACTGAACGCGATCAGC
>JBJTXC010000277.1:0-5985 GCA_046082065.1 Burkholderiaceae bacterium | reverse complement strand
CTCAGGTCTTGTGTTGTCTGCTGTGCTGCAAACTTTCCATCGCCTCAACCAGAAAAATTTTAGCCCGTCATGATAAAACCGTCAGTCACCCGCGCCGTAAACACTGGCGCCACCGGTAAAGTTTTCAAATTTCGTAAACTGCCCCAAAAAGGTCATGCGCACGTGCCCGGTCGGGCCATTACGCTGCTTGCCAATGATAATTTCTGCCGTGCCCTTGTCCGGCGAGTCTGGGTTGTAGACTTCATCGCGATAAATAAACAATATCAAATCAGCGTCTTGTTCAATCGCGCCAGATTCGCGCAGGTCCGACATCACCGGACGTCGATTCGGTCGTTGCTCGAGCGAGCGATTCAGCTGCGACAACGCAATCACCGGGCAATTCAGTTCCTTAGCCAAGCTTTTCAGGTTACGTGAAATTTCCGATATCTCAGTCGCTCGATTTTCACCGGGCGCATTCGCCGACATCAACTGCAAATAATCAACAATAATCAGACCCAGCTTGCCGCATTGTCGCGCCAGACGACGCGACCGTGAGCGCAGCTCGATCGATGACAGCGCCGGTGTCTCATCGATGAAAATCTGCGCATCATTCATTTTTTGAATGGCATGGGTCAGCTTGGGCCAGTCGTCTTCATTCAAACGACCTGTCTTCAAACGTTGCTGATCAATCCGGCCGACCGAACCGAGCATACGCATCGCCAGTTGCGTGCCACCCATTTCCATCGAGAAGATCGCCACCGGTAATCCACTATCAATTGCCACGTGCTCACCGATATTGACCGAGAAAGCGGTCTTGCCCATCGAAGGTCGGCCTGCAACGATGATCAGATCACCTTCTTGCAGACCTGACGTCATGCGATCAAGATCCATCATGCCCGTCGGCACACCGGTGACATCATTGGTCCCGTCCCGGTTGAATAACTCATCGATACGCTCTACCACGCGTGCCAGCAGCGGCTTGATCTCGACAAAGCCTGCCGCACCACGCGAGCCTTCTTCGGCGATCGCAAATATCTTGGATTCAGCCGTGTCAAGCATCTGCTTGACTTCCTTGCCCTGCGGGTTGAATGCATCGCCGGCAATTTCATCCGACACCGTGATCAGCTTGCGCAGCACGCTGCGATCTCGAACAATCTCGGCGTAACGACGGATGTTGGCTGCAGAGGGTGTATTTTGCGCCAGCGCATTCAGGTAGGCCAAACCACCTACTTCTTCGGCCTTGCCGGCGACGGACAAAGATTCGAATACCGTGATCACATCCGCCGGCTTGGTGGCGGCAACGAGCCTGGTGATGTTTTGAAAAATCAGCCGGTGGTCGAAGCGGTAAAAATCTTCTGCGCTGACCAGGTCGATCACGCGGTCGTACGACGCGTTATCCAACAGCAAACCACCCAATACAGATTGCTCCGCCTCAATCGAGTGCGGCGGAACACGAAGGGAATCAAGCTGGGGATCAGAACGGTCGTTCATGGCCTCGCATTATACCCGTTACCATTCGGCCCAAGTTTCAGTATTGATAATTCAGAACACCTTGAATTCACCAAAATCCAGAATGAATTACCGAGCATGAGAAAACGCCGGCCAAAAAAATAACCGCCCGGAGGCGGCTATTTTCAGTACGCAGGTAAGCAGTGCTTATTCGCCAGCCACCACCACCACCACTTCGGCGATCACATCGGTGTGCAAGGCGACTGCGAGCGGGTATTCGCCCACCGCTTTCAGCGGACCATGCGGCATGCGTACTTGCGCCTTGTCCAGCTTGAAACCCTGCTTGCCCAGCGCTTCGGCGATATCGTGGTTGGTGACCGAGCCAAACAAGCGGCCGTCAACACCCGCTTTTTGCGATACCGGCACACGCAGGCCACTCAATTTCTCGGCCTGAGCCTGGGCTGCAGCGAGTTTTTCGGCAGCAGCTTTTTCGAGTTCTGCACGCCTCGCCTCAAACTCGGCAATCGCCTCAGATGTCGCGCGTCGCGCGATACGATTCGGGATCAGGAAGTTACGACCGTAACCATCCTTGACACGGACAACGTCACCCAAGTTGCCCAGGTGCGCGACTTTTTCCAACAAAATAACTTGCATATCGTTCTCCAGGAATCTGTTCAGTCAACGCGCATCAAGCGTTGTGCAGATCGGTGTAAGGCAACAGCGCGAGATAGCGCGCACGCTTGATCGCGGTGTCTACCTGACGCTGATAATGCGCACGCGTGCCAGTCAGACGAGCCGGCATGATCTTGCCGTTTTCCTGGATAAAGTCTTTCAGCGTGTCGACGTCTTTGTAGTCGACCTGCTCGACTTTCGCTACCGTGAAGCGGCAAAACTTCTTGCGCTTGAATAGCGGGTTTTGCTGCTTGCGCTTTTCCTTGAGCTTGCTCTTGTCGAATTTTTTACCAAATGCCATGACGTTGGCTCCTGTACTCAATCTATCGTTTCAATGACTGCGAGGTGAAAAACCAGGGATTTACTGTTGCGATTCTTGCGGGCCATAAAACCGCTAAACCTGAACACTTTTCCTATCTCAGTGCGCTCGAGTTGGTCGGCGATATCTCCTGCTGCGATTGCTGCCAGCTCAAGATCAATTTGCCGCCGGGTACCGGCCTCAACTTGCGCCGATGAGTGCAGCAGTTTTGCTGCAACGACCGGAATGCCCGCTGGCGTGTAGCGCTTGACTTCTCGTTCGGCCAGCGTTGCGATGCACTGAAAGTGGTTATCTCCTCGCTCGTTCGAAGACACGTCGCCGCTCAGGCCGCAGGTGCCTCGGCGCGCGCTGCCTTGGCAGCATCTTCTTTTTGAACGCTCTTCATGATCGGCGAAGGCGCAGTTTCAGCCTTCTTCATGCGCACCGTCAGGTGACGCAGCACCGCATCATTGAATTTGAAGCCGGTTTCCAGCTCAGCCAGCGTTTCGCCATCGCATTCGATGTTCATGCACACGTAGTGTGCTTTGGCGAGTTTTTGGATCATGTAGGCCATCTGGCGACGACCCCAGTCCTCGACACGGTGTACTTTGCCACCGCGTCCGGCAACCAAAGTCTTGTAGCGCTCGATCATTGCCGGCACTTGTTCACTTTGGTCCGGATGGACAATAAAAACGATTTCATAGTGACGCATTGAATCTCCTTGTGGTCGGATTATAAAAAATTGCCCACCCCGGCGTCAGGACGAGTGTGGGAAGAGGAAAGCCCAAGATGATAACCCTTTCCCCATGAAAACTCAATCCAGACAGCGGGTTAACCGAGTTGTCCACAGAAAAAGCTTGCAAAACCGCAGGCGCTGTATAAAAATACAGGCTGTGTATTCAACCAGCGTCTAAAAGGTTGCCAATGATCAAACTGACCGCTCGGCAAGAGCAGATTCTCGGCCTGATCCGAGAAGCAATTGATAACACCGGCTTCCCTCCCACCCGCGCGGAGATCGCTCAGACGCTAGGTTTCAGGTCAGCCAACGCGGCCGAGGAGCATTTGCAAGCACTCGCCCGAAAAGGGGCTATCGAAATCACTCCGGGTGCCTCGCGCGGTATCCGACTGCTAGAGCGTATCGGGGAGGGCTCGCGGTTTGCACGTTTCGGTATCGGCCAGCTGCCCCTGCCCCACCCGGAACTCGCGCAATTCTCTTTGCCTCTGGTCGGGCGCGTCGCAGCCGGCTCGCCCATTCTGGCGCAGGAGCATGTGACTGCCACCTACAATGTCGACCCTGCGCTATTCACTGCCCGTCCAGACTATCTTTTAAAAGTACGCGGCATGTCGATGCGCGATGCCGGCATCCTCGACGGCGATCTGCTCGCTGTCAAAAAAGCGGATTCAGCCCGCGATGGGCAGATCATCGTGGCTCGAGTCGATGACGAAGTCACCGTCAAACGCTTTCGACGCAACGGTAGCACCATTGAGCTACTGCCCGAGAATCCGGATTTCGACACCATTCGCGTCGAGCCCGGCCGGCATGATTTTTCGCTCGAAGGCCTGGCGGTCGGCCTGCTAAGAGCATGGGGGTGATTGCTCTAGCTACGGCAGCGTTTATTTAAGGCGTTGGCGCTTGTGTACTAACTGAGTCGCCACCCCACGCAAAATATTCACCTCTTCAACCTCTAGCTGCGTACGCGAGAACAAACGCCGCAAGCGTGACATGAGCTTCTTGGGGTTGTCTGGGTCGAGAAATTCAATCTCGATCAGCGCCTGTTCCAAATGGTGGTACATGCCCTCGATTTGCTCTGCACTGGCCGGCTCACCCTGAAAGCCGGATACTGCAGGCATCGCATCTTCGCCAATCGCCGCCATGCGACATTCATATGCAATCACCTGCACGGCTTGCGCCAGGTTTAACGATGCGTAGGCTGGGTTCGCGGGCACACTCACGAGCGCGCTGCATTTGCTCACATCCTCGTTCGATAGACCGTAGCGTTCACTGCCAAATACCAGCGCTACCTTCAACTGAGCGTTTAATGTCAAATGTGCGGCGAGTTGGTGCGGTGTCATCAAAGGCGGAGAAAACTCTCTCGCTCTGGCAGACAAGGCAACGCTGAAATTACAACCCATCAGTGCTTCATCTAGGCTTGAAACAATACGTGCGTTATCAAGCAAATCAGCGGCACCGCTTGCCAAGGCAATCGCTTCAGCCGATTGCAAGACCGACGGATCACGTGGATTCACCAGCACCATCTCGGCGAAGCCCATGGTTTTCATCGCACGCGCAACCGAGCCGACATTACCTGGATGACTGGTCTCGACCAGAACAAAACGGATGCGCTCGAACGTGTTAGTCATCGGGGCCGAATTTGACTTCATTTACAATAGCGCGCATCGCGGTTCACAAGCGTGGTACCGCATCGCTCCTTTTCTCTGACGCCGGATTCTAACGGAAGCCTCATGCACCCCATGCTCAACACAGCGGTGAAAGCCGCGCGACGTGCTGCCACCATCATCAATCGCGCGTCTTTCGATTTGGACCAGGTTCGCGTCTCTCGCAAGGGGCCAAATGATTTCGTGAGCGAGGTTGATCAGGCCGCCGAGCAGGCGATCATTGATGTACTCAAGCAAGCCTACCCTGACCATGGCTTCATTGCTGAAGAGTCCGGCATATCGGCGGCGGCCGCCAGCAACGCCGAACATGTCTGGATTATTGATCCACTCGACGGCACCACAAATTTCATTCACGGATTTCCGCAGTACGCGGTTTCAATCGGGCTGAGACAGCGCGGCCAGATCACTCAGGCGGTCGTGTTTGATCCGAACCGTAATGAACTATTCACGGCCACCAAAGGTGACGGCGCGTACATGAACAACAAGCGTATCCGCGTCGCCAAGCGAGACAAATTAGCAGATGCCTTGATTGGCACCGGTTTTCCTTATAGTGATCTTTCGGGGCTCGACGAGTACTTGAAAATGTTCAAGCTCTTCACCGAAAAATCAGCCGGCTTGCGACGCCCGGGCTCCGCCGCACTCGACTTAGCTTACGTCGCCGCCGGTCGGCTGGACGGATTTTTCGAGAAGAAGCTCAAACCTTGGGACATGGCTGCTGGCGCACTAATCGTCAGCGAAGCAGGCGGCATCATCACCGGCTTCTCCGGCGAGGCAGATCATTTCGATACCGGTGATGTGATCGCTGCATCACCCAAGATCTTTGCGCAGATGCTCGCAACGCTGTCACCCTTCGCTTAGCGAACAACAGCGCCCACCGCCCAATCAGCGTTGGCCATTGCTGTTACAATCCGGTCGCGGCGATCGTACCAGTCTCCTTGCCGTCCTACCGATTGATCCCCTCGAGCCTTTGACTGGCGCCTTTTTCGGCGGCGGTTCGACTATTTTTATTTTCTATGTCTTTTGCAGAACTCGGCCTCGCCGAACCTATCGTGCGCGCCGTCACGGAACACGGCTATACCCAACCAACCCCAATTCAACTTCAAGCAATTCCTGCAGTGCTCAAAGGCGGCGACCTGCTCGCAGGTGCCCAAACCGGCACCGGCAAAACAGCCAGCTTTACGCTGCCAATG
>JBJTXC010000276.1:0-2723 GCA_046082065.1 Burkholderiaceae bacterium | reverse complement strand
CTTTGTGCTCGGTCTTGACCGTGATGATGTGCTTGCCTTTGGTCTGGTAAAAGTGTGCTGCGCCTTTGATGGCGAGGTTGTTACCTTCGGTTGCGCCAGACGTCCAGATAATCTCGCGCGGATCAGCATTAATCAACGCAGCGACGTGCTCGCGCGCTTCTTCAACTGCTTTTTCTGCTTCCCAGCCGTACATGTGGCTGCGCGAGGCAGGATTACCGAATTGCTCGCGCAGATAAGGAATCATCTTGTCAGCAACACGCGGATCGACCGGCGTGGTGGCCGAATAATCAAGATAAATCGGAAAGTGAGGCGCCTTGATGGTATCCATCAGAGACTGTGCCAAAGGTGCATTCATGAATACGAACTCCGTGAAACTCAAGCGGCGTGCTGGCTGCGTTGCTGCACCATCACGACAGGTTGCTGTTCTGCGATTTTTTGTTTTTGCTGATCGACCAAATCTTTCAGCGAGACCGAATCAAGATAGTCCACCATCTTGGCATTCAGCGTTGCCCACAGATCGTGAGTCATGCAGCGCGTGCCATTTGATTCGCTATCGCCGTGGCAATTACCTTTCCCACCGCATTGCGTCGCGTCGATCGGCTCATCGACGGCGATGATGATGTCCGCGACGGTGATGTCTTCTGCACGACGTGCGAGGTTGTAGCCACCCCCTGGCCCACGTACCGACTCGACAATTTCATGACGGCGCAATTTGCCAAACAGTTGCTCGAGATAAGACAGCGAAATCTCTTGGCGCTGGCTAATGCCCGCAAGGGTAACGGGCCCCTGATGCTGACGCATCGCGAGGTCAATCATGGCGGTAACTGCAAAACGGCCTTTGGTGGTCAGACGCATGTGCTCGCTCCGGTAGCAATGACAGAAATTCTTTGATTCCTGATTTCTTTGCTCAAGTATACCAAAGCCGACTGGAAAAGTCAGGTATTGCGCTTGGCCGGGAACTTTTACTTTTCTTGTATTTTTTACAAGCCTATATGCCCGCCGCTCGGAGTAAAGACATTGGACCAAAAAGCTGCTGCATGTCCTTGTTTTTTATGAAAGAAAGATTATAAGGATGCTCAGCCACCGCCTGCGGAAACCGCTCGGTCACGGACATCACCTGCAGCTGTGCAGCGATCTTGCCCCACAGAACCAAGGTGGGTGGCGGCTGCCCCGCCCGCTCGGCCAGCGCTTCCAGCACCACTTGAAGAAACGGCTGCCAGGCTTTGGCTTCTTTCGCCGGCGCCACATGCGGGCGAAACACCAGCGCTGCATTCAACAGGAGAAAGCCTTGCGTATGCAGATTCTGTTGGAGCTCAGGCAGTGTTTTGATGAAATGCGAATTTGCAGCCAATGCATGATGCGCCACTTCGGCCACTGCCTCGACACCGGTCGCATCCGGCGTGAGCAAGCCATATGCCACCATCAACATCTTCATGAAATTGCGCAGCGAGGTCGCCCGATTCACCGGCTTGGATAATCCGGAAGCTGACCACAGGGCATCAACTGCGCCATCCATGAAACAGATGCCGGTGGCACTTTGCTCGCGCCGGTACGGGCCCTCGCCGACCAGCACGTAGCGAATTTCGTCGAGTGGCTGAGCGAAGGCGGCGAACAAACGCCCCTTCGTGGGCAGGTATTCGTCCTGCGCCAGCGCCGGCAGGTAGGACGGATCTGCAGCATCCATGGCCTCAAGCCCACGCAATAGCACCGGACGCCACGAGGCTGAAACGAGTTCGATAGCCGGCAGTAGTGACTCAGAAATCATCGGCAGGCCAAAAATCAGAATTGTAGCGTGCGGGTCCGACCGGAGGATTCAACGAAGTGCATGGCGAGGAACCAGCACGGCGAAACTTCGACTCATCGGGGCTTTTTCACATTTTCAGGATCCCCTCATGTCATTTCCCGTCTTCGCTCAAGCACGAGACAGCATCAACAAAGCCTATGTCGCACTTCAAAACTGGAATACGAATCCGGCGGACATTCCGCTGCCGGATACCGTGAATACCAAGCGACCACAACTAAGCAACGAGCAGAAAGCTGCGGCATACCTGAAGTCGATCGAGGGAAATCCACACATCGACATCAATAAAATTCCGAAAATAAAGTCAATAGACCGACTCGAACATGAGCTACCGATGGCCAGTATTCAATCCGAGTGGAGGCGTGACAAGCGAGGCATCGCCGACTTCACCCCGGACAACAGGACGATGTGCAGCAGGGATGACTACGACCCCGACATTACCGGATGCGATGATGAGTTGATGCACAGAGCCAAACACGCCTTCGAATTCATGCGCCCATTGAAATTCGAATTGATCGGAAACGATGACCAGAATTGCACGTGTCTTGAGGACGTCCCACGTTTCATCGTGTGTAGCGATGAAAACCTCAATTTCGCAAATGATCACATACTCGTCACAGGCGACCATATTCTCGATTACCGAAACGTAAGCAGCCTTTACGATTCCAATGGCGAGTGCAGCCCGCGTTGGAACTGGCTTTTCGATTGCCCGGCACCCGCAACCACCACGGCGCGCATCAACCAGCAAATCGATGACGCAATAGATCAACCCACACGAGCATCGATCTTCCTGAACCAGACACTGCTGGACGCATACCTCCGGCATAGGGAACGGATTGGCGAGTTGAAGAATTTCACTTACATTCTTGTCTCGGACAAAACCAATAAAAAAGCAGAATCAGCAACAGGCACAATAATCGGG
>JBJTXC010000275.1:0-2463 GCA_046082065.1 Burkholderiaceae bacterium | reverse complement strand
GCGTTCGAAGGCAAGCCCTTGCAGGTCGAGCAATACAGGCAAGCGATGGGCCTGACCGCGACGCGCAATCACCAAGGCATGGACGGGTATGCTGGCCTCGGCTAATCCGAGCAGTTGGCTTTGCATCCCCTCTGAAATCGTACTGGCGTCGTCGCAGAAATACAGTAACTGAAACTGCCCACCCAAGTGATCAATTAACCATACGGGTAAATCATTGCGCCTGAGTGGTGCATCATCCATGGGCGCGCCGGGCACCATATCGCCATTAAATGATTCGCTATCGGGCGTATTCAGATCTGAATCGGTCAAAAAACTCGGCACTGACAGTCGACCTGAATTCACCAGATTGCGTGCAAAGGGCAAGCTACGAGAGAGTTCGAGCACCGCATTACGAAAGGTCTGGCTGACCGGGCCTTTGGGCGTAATGAAATCGGTTGAGCGGGTCGAGTTGAGAATGTTTTCATCCGCACCCAATCCGCGCTCATCGGAATACGTATCAAGCAGGCGTTGTGGCGCGCGGCCATCCATCACCAGCTTGAGTTTCCAGATCAAATTGTCGGCGTCTTGTATGCCGGAGTTTGCGCCGCGGGCACCGAATGGCGAGACCTGATGCGCGGCGTCACCGGCAAACAGGCAACGGCCATGACGGAAGTCACGCATGCGACGACACTGAAAGGTGTATACGCTGACCCATTCCAATGTGAACTCACGGTCGTCGCCCAGCATGGCTTGGATGCGAGGTATCACGCGTTCGGGTTTTTTTTCTTCTTCAGGGTCTGCATCCCAACCCAACTGAAAATCAATTCGGTACACATCATCAGCCTCGCGATGCAAAAGCACGGATTGATTCGGATGAAACGGTGGATCAAACCAGAACCAGCGCTCGGCAGGGAAATCGGCTTTCATGATCACATCAGCGATCAGAAAACGATCCATGAATACCTGGCCTTCAATATCCAAGCCAAGCATAGCGCGCACCGGGCTACGCGCACCATCCGCAACAATGAGCCAGTCTGCCTGAATCGTGTAATTGCCTTGTGGCGTAGTCACTTCAATGGCTACATGATCATCGTGCGGGGATACGGCCGTCACTTCGTTTTTCCAGCGAATCTGCACGCCTGCATCAAGTGCGCGCTTGACCATGTATTCTTCGAGATAGTACTGCTGAAGATTCACCATGCCGGGTCGCTTTGATCCGGTTTGCGGGCGCAGATTGAAGTTGAATACTTCTTCCTCGCGAAAAAAAGTGCGCCCGACATCCCACCCGACCCCTTTATCGGCAACTGGGTCACCGCAGCCGAGTCGATCAAGAATTTCAAGTGTGCGCTTGGCGTAGCACAGCCCGCGTGAGCCAACGGAGACGGTGTCGTCGTCATCCAGCAGCAGCACAGGAATGCCATGCTGGCGCGCGTCGATTGCGGCCGCTAATCCAACCGGTCCGCAGCCAATCACAATCAACGGGTGACGAACAAGCTCACCGCTACCGATTTCCGGCGGTGGTGTAAATGGAAACGATTGGTATCGGTACGCCTGATGCATGCTCAGTCTTGCAGCGCGTGCCACATCTCCTTGTCGCGCTCAGCTGTCCAGATGCGTGGGTGCTTGATGCCGCTGGCTTCATCCACTGCACGCGTCACATCAAACGGCAGGCAGTGTTCGTAAATAAACACATGCCCAAATTTATGATCCATTTTGCTGCGGGTGTGTTTCATTGCGCCCTTTAAGTCCAGACCCTGCGCTACCGCTTCTTTAGCGGATGAGAGCAGTGTGCTGACAAAGTCTTTGGTGTAGTCCAGACCCTGCTGTACCTCGCTTGGGCTGATCAGCGCCGGCCCGCGCCCGGGAACCAGTTTCTCTGCATTCATTGCACGCAGCAGCTCGAGTGTGTGTGGCCATTCTTCGAGTTGTGCGTCGCCGGTGTAGGCGGCGGCGTCGTACTCCACCAAGTCGCCGGAAAACAGAATTTTTTGTGAAGGTATCCAGACGATCGTATCGCCTTTGGTATGCCCCATGCCCACGTGCATGATCTTCACTTCGAGCTTACCCATGAACAGCGTGATCTCTTTCTCGAACACGAGCGTCGGCCAGGTCAGGCCGGGCACGGTCTCAACGCCTGCAAATAATCGCGGGAATCGATCAATCTCCGAGTGCATGTCTTGCTCGCCACGCTCGACGATCATTTCGTAAGTGCCGCGTGAGGCGATGATCTGCTGCGCGCCCTCTGCGAAGTAGGCCGACGCCCCGAGCACACGCACTGCGTGGTAATGGGTAAGCGTGACGTATTTGATCGGCAGATCGGTGATGTCGCGAATGTGTTTGATGAGAGACTGCGCCATCGCTGGTGTCGCGGTGGTATCGATCACCATGACGGCGTCATCGCCGATAATCACACCTGAGTTGGGGTCTCCCTCTGCCGTATAGGCGTAAGCGTTATCAGAAAGTTTGATGAAGCTGGTTTTTTTC
>JBJTXC010000274.1:0-2623 GCA_046082065.1 Burkholderiaceae bacterium | reverse complement strand
GTATTTGCCAGCCATATGGCGTTATCCGCTCCATCAACCGAACCTTGCAGGGGACGAGCAGGCAGAAAAGACATCGGCTTGGTGACATCCACGTAGCCTGCTTGTTGCAGTAAACGTTCGATCAGCTCGATTAACTGATTGGCTTGGTCTTCCAGCAACCAAAGATGGCGCGCGCGTTGATGTAAAAGCTCTGCCTGTGCATTCAGATGAAGTGCCGACAACACAATGCCCAGTGACAGCGATAGCGCAAGCATGACGGATACCAAACTTGCGCCTCGGCTGCGACGTCTCACTGCGTGATCCCGAGTGGTATCAGCATGGCGGCCTCGCGATGGCTTGCGGGCCAATCTAGCTTCATCAGCAATACCTGACCTGCCGAGCCACAAGGCTCATCTCCGGTGCCAGTTGTATCGCGGGCATCGAACGAATCCAGCACACTCATATCAGCTGAACAAATTTCCCGCCGCGCATCTGGCATCGCATGCCTGAATCGGTCTTGCCATAGTGCGAGGTAATGCCAGGCGCTGGCATTCGAATCACAGGCATCCGGCAGGCAGCATGTCACGTCCGGCAGTTGTGAAGACGGTTGTTCACTCAACAAATCGAGCGCTTGATCAAGTGGCATGCCCAAGGCTAAATGACCGCCGCGCTGCACCCACGCCGATAATTCACTCCCCAGACGAACTGCACTGGCACGTCGGGCGGACTGTTGAGACACCACGCCATTCGCGGCACTGGCCCGCACAAGCAGACCCGCAGCCACTGCCACCACCAGCAAGCTGAGCACAACCTCTACCAATGAAACACCACGGTCGCGGTAGCGCTTGGAATAGTTGATCATGGCTGGTTGCATCTGACTATGATCAGAGATGCTGCTTATCGAGGGCGAGAAAAATTAAAGCGCATGCTAACAATCAATGAGAGACATCAAAATCGCTTGACTGCGATCGTTTGCATGATGTGAAGATCAAGACAACGACAAGGAAGTGTCGGTCATCTGATGGTTGAAATGCTACTTTTTTAATTCGGATTGATTAGTGCGCACGTAATTTTGGGCTACGGCTTGCTGGCTTGGGATCGATATCAATTTCATCGATCGCATCACGAAACTCCGATACATCCTCGAAGCTGCGATAAACGGAAGCAAAGCGGATGTAAGCGACCTTGTCCAAGCGCTTCAACTCGCGCATCACTAATTCACCGATCTGACCCGAATCGATTTCACGCTCACCAGATGAGCGTAGCTTTTGTTCGATACGCTGAATCGCTGCATCAACTGCATCAGCCGATACCGGGCGCTTACGCAATGCCAGCGCCAGACTACCGCTGAGTTTGGCGTGATCAAATTCAGTGCGGCTGCCATTTTTCTTGACGATCGTTGGCATCGCCAACTCGACTCGCTCGTAAGTCGTGAATCGCTTGTCGCACGCATTACAGCGACGACGACGACGCGTACTGTCACCCTCTTCCGAATCACGGGTGTCCAGCACCTGCGTGTCTTCACTATGGCAGAAGGGGCAGCGCATCGTCGGTCTTTGCTTAGCGATCTATAGCGTGGGTCATCGTACTCACTCAGCGCGCGTACACGGGATGCGCGTCGGTCAACAGCTTGACCTCGGCCTTGACACGCGCAATCGTCGCTGCGTCGTGCGGGTGATCGAGTACATCAGCAATCAAATGACCCACCTTGGTCGCTTCCGCTTCCTTGAAGCCACGCGTCGTCATCGCCGGTGAACCCAGGCGGATACCCGAGGTCACAAACGGCTTCTCCGGGTCATTCGGAATGCCATTCTTGTTGCAGGTAATGTGCGCCGAGCCCAGTACCGCCTCAGCCTCTTTACCAGTCAGCTTCTTCGAGCGCAAATCCACCAGCATCACATGCGACTCGGTACGGCCCGACACAATCCGCAAGCCGCGCTCAATCAAAGCCTTGGCCAGCGCATCGGCGTTCTTTAACACCTGCTGCTGATACGCCTTGAATTCAGGCGACAAGGCTTCCTTGAACGCCACCGCCTTGGCCGCAATCACATGCATCAGCGGGCCACCCTGCATGCCGGGGAACACCGCACTGTTGATCTTCTTGGCGACCTCTTCATCATTCATCAGAATGATGCCGCCGCGCGGGCCGCGCAGGCTCTTGTGGGTAGTCGACGTCACCACATCCGCAAACGGTACCGGGTTGGGGTACACACCGCCCGCAATCAAGCCCGAGTAGTGGGCCATATCCACCAGGAACAGCGCGCCAATGTCTTTGGCCACCTTGGCAAAGCGCGCCCAGTCGATCTTCAGCGCATACGCTGAAGCACCGGCAATGATCATCTTGGGGCGGTGCTCATGCGCCAGACGCTCCATCTGGTCGTAGTCGATCTCTTCTTTCGAATCCAGACCGTACGACACCACCTTGAACCACTTGCCCGACAAATTCAGCGCCATGCCGTGGGTCAAATGGCCGCCCTCGGCCAGCGACATACCCATCACGGTGTCGCCCGGCTGCAGATACGCCAGCATCACGGCCTGGTTCGCCTGCGAGCCGGAGTTGGCTTGTACGTTGGCGAACTTGGCGCCGTAGAGTTCCTTTAAACGATCAATCGCGAGTTGTTCAGCGATATCGACAAATTCACAG
>JBJTXC010000273.1:0-4035 GCA_046082065.1 Burkholderiaceae bacterium | reverse complement strand
CCATCGGGTTCAGTAGCATTCCTGCCCATTACGCAGGCCATTGATGACGCCTACACAGGTCATAGACGACGCAACTGCGGGTGGGTTGGGTGACTTGGCTGCGCCTGCCGTGGCTGAAGACGCGACAAGCTGGTCGGATGCTTTTGCAGCCGTCGATGACTTGCGTGATGCCGGCTTGGCGGCGCGCCGGATCTGATTCGAAGGCGCCTGATTGCGCGCATTGATCTGCGCTTGCTGCGTCTCATGCGGAGGCTCGGCGACTTGTTGCAGCAAACTGGTTTTAGTTGCGCCGTTGGTATCCGAGGCTTGCGGATCAATCTGATTTCTCAGTACCAGCGATAAGGTACCTACACTGCGCGCAAGATCGATTTTTTCTGCTTGTTCCGGTGTGACTTCCAGGGTCACTGCATTCACCACACGCGGGCGAGTCTCGTCACGACTGACTTCCTGCGCAACTGCGAGGACGAGAATTCTTTCCAGTACGATTTTTGAAATTGATTTGTCACGCGCATTGGCGTCGCCCGCGTCGCGCTGGGTATTGACGATGATGTCGACATAATTACCCGGCAAAGCAAAGCCGGCGACACCAATCACATCGTTTACCCGCACAGTAATTGCACGCCTACCCTCACCAATCACGGCAGATAATCCACCCTGCGTGCCGACCGGTGCCAGCTTGGTCAACAGTAAAGGTTCACCACGCTGCAGGTTGGTGCGTAGCACTCGGCCATCCAACTCGCCGACATTTGAAAACGCACCTGGCGGAATACTGCGGGCTGGCCAATCGACTACCTGCAATAACTCCGGTGCCAGTCGCTGACCCAAACTGATATCGGTTGCGGCGACCACGACTTTCGTCATACCGCTACCGGATTTGGCGTCCAGCCAGCGCGAAGCGAGCAGCACCGCCAGCAAACCGGCCAGCAAGGCAACGCTCAGCATCATCCATGTTCTACTTATTCGCATTGCTCCTCCAATAACGCGCTCGCGTAGCGCTTAGCGGTTGGGGTAGATCTCAATTGCGATCATCACCAGCGTGCAACCGATGGCGATCACGACACCATAGGGCAGCGTGGCGCGGGAATCCTGCTTCAATCTAGGCTCGGCTGTTCGACGGCTTGAAGCACTGCCGCCACCCAACTCACTCAGCCACGTACCGTAAGGCGAGCGCGTGAACAGCAAGGCAATCGCCCACACACCACCCACCAGTGCGCTAATCAGTGCAACATGAAGCGTTGCTACCCAGCCCATGTGTAGCCCGAGAACACCGAGTAACTTGACGTCACCCGCGCCCATCCCGCCCATCAGATAAAACGGCATGAACAAGGCGAGCCCGGTCACACCACCCAGCAAACACTCACGTAAGGTGATGCCGTCTGCAGTAAACATCGCCAACATCAGCGCGGCTGCAGTACTCGCCGCCAGTAATTGATTCGGGATGCGCCAGTGGTACCAATCCGATACCGCTGCCCACCAGGCGGTGATCAAGACAGCGGCAGTACTCAGCGGCGACAGTAGCGCCGGTATGGTTGAGAAATCTTTCATGTTTTGGGCTGACAGAATTCAATTCGCAAGGCGGGTGAGGGCATTCCGCCCGTCACCCGAAGCTGGTAATCAACCGCCTGAGCCGCCTGTCGAGCCGGCGTTTTTCACGGCCTCTTTGACCGTAGTGAACTTGGTATTCAACTCACCGCCGAGTGAGGCCACCGTGCCGAGAATCACGGCAGCGATCAGGGCGACCATCAGCCCGTACTCCACCGCAGTTGCGCCCTGCTCATCGGCCAGAAAAGACCGCAGCTTTTGCATCAATGTGTTCATTTACCGACTCCTTGATTGACGAGGTCCACTTCAAATGTCCGGGTGCCGAATCCGTGCTTGGCAAGACAGGGCACCGGTTCGCCGATCTGTGCGGGATGCTTTCCGCCAACAGATGCCTGACAAAAAGTTGCTTATTTGTAATTGGCCGCAGTGTGTGGCGAAATTGTCAAAAGAGAAATAGTACAAATGCGCTAGGCGCTGTTGTAATTCAGCACAGCATTTGTATTACTTGGATTTCAGCTAAGTAGGTACCAACTTTCAGTACCCAAGGGGCGGGAGCCTAATCTTGGCTGACGTCGGCGGCGAGTTGTTTGAGTACGTGGGCGGCGGCAATAAAACCAAAGCTGGCGGTCACCACCACCGCCGATCCGTAACCAGCGCAATGCAGGCCGGTCAGACCGGCGCTGTCTTGTTCGCCAGATGCCGCGGCCTCATCGTCAGGCAGGCACAGGTCCGGCAGGCGCAACGGTTCGGTCGAATAAACGGCATCAATACCGAACTTATGCTTGCGACCGCGTGGAAAGCCGTGTTTTGATCTAAGATTCTTGCGCACCCGCGCCAGCAGGGGTTCTTGCTCGGTACGCGATAAATCACAGACTTGTATGCGGGTCGGGTCGATCTGCCCGCCTGCGCTGCCGATGGTCAGCAGCGGTATGCGCTGTTCGCGACAATGGACGATCAACGCGGTCTTGGCGCGTGCGTCATCGATTGCGTCGATGACGAAATCGAAATGCCCGGGCGGGATGAGTTGGGCGACATTGTCTGCGCTGATGAATTCCTCAATACCCTCAGCCCGGCAAAGCGGGTTGATTTGCGCGATGCGCTCGCTCAGTGCCACCACTTTGGCTTGACCAAGCGTGTCGGTCAGCGCGTGGATCTGACGATTGATGTTGGATTCAGCCAAATGATCGAGATCGATCATGGTGATTCGACCAATTGCACTACGGGCCAAGGCCTCAACCACCCAGCAACCTACGCCACCCACCCCGATCACGCATAGGTGCGCGGCGCGAAACTTGTGCAAAGCGTCTGCTCCGTAAAGACGGGCAATGCCGGCGAAGCGGCGATCAGCGTCGATGTCGCTTGCCGCTTGGTCAGGATCGGCGCCAGCAGAAAACAAGGTAGCAGGGAGCGGAGCGGTCGCAGACATCGGCGCATTCTAGCGGACCGGGTGCCGGTTCGACGTACACTGTCAACTGCGCTCTAAGAAACCTCGGCTGTTGACTTGTGCCCCGCCCCTCCCCGCTACTGGCTCTGATTGGTGTTGCTGTCTGCGCGCATGTGGCGCTCGCCGCGGCGCGCGTGACCACTTCGTTGTACGCGCTGTCGCTACACGCCTCCGAATTGACGGTCGGCACCTTGATCGCACTGTTTGCATTGTTTCCGATGCTGTTAGCGGTAAAGATGGGGCGCATCATTGATCGCATTGGTATCTATCAACCCTTGCGCTTCGGCGCACTGATCGGATCCGCCGGCGTGCTCGTGGCCGCGGCAGCGCAATCGGTCGCGATGTTGTACCTCGCAGCCGTACTGATCGGCACCGGATTCATGGCGATATTCATCGCGACTCAGTACGCTGTGGGCACCTTGCTCGAAGGCGAAGAAAAAACTGCAGGCTTCTCGCAACTTGCAGTCGGTTTCTCGATCTCCGCATTCATTGGACCGATGATGGCCGGCTTCACGATCGATCATGCCGGACACGCGATGGCTTTTCTGGCGTGTAGTGTGTTTACGTTAATTGCCTTTGTGATTGCGTCCAGTGCACCCTTGCGTCATCTGCCGGCACATCAAAGCACCCCACACCGAGCACGCCGCAGCGCCTTTGAACTTCTGGCGCATCGCGAGTTACGCGGGCTGTATTTCGTGGGCATCACGCTGGCGGCAGCATGGGATTTATTTACATTCATGGTGCCGGTACGCGGTACGCAACTGGGGTTTTCCGCGTCAACCATTGGCCTCATTCTCGCCACCTTCTCGGTAGCGACCTTCACGGTACGCATTGTCATGCCGTGGATCGTGCGTCGTTACCATGAGTGGCGTATTCTCAGTATCACGCTATCGGCTGCAGCGTTGTGCTACTTGCTGCTACCTTTTACTCAACAACCACTGGCGATGGGTATGGCGGCATTTGCCCTTGGGCTGGCGCTAGGCAGCGGCCAACCGAATGTCTTGGCTTTGCTGCATAGTGGCGCACCGGCCGGGCGCGGCGCTGAAGCG
>JBJTXC010000272.1:0-3872 GCA_046082065.1 Burkholderiaceae bacterium | reverse complement strand
CAACCGAGCTGGTCATCACTGCACGCGCTGGCACCAGCTTGCGTGAGATCGGTGCGGCGCTGTCTGAAAAAAACCAGATGCTGGCATTCGAGCCACCGCGCTTTGATGGCATGGCCACCCTCGGCGGCATTGTAGCCAGCGGATTGTCTGGGCCGCGCCGGCAAGCCGTGGGTTCGGTACGAGACTTTGTACTCGGTACCGTGCTGATGGATGGTCAGGGTGAGGTGTTGCACTTCGGCGGCCAGGTCATGAAAAATGTGGCCGGTTACGATGTATCGCGTTTGCTGTGTGGTTCGCTCGGCACCTTGGGTTTGATCCTCGAAGTATCGGTCAAAGTACTACCACGTCCTTTTGCACAGCACTCGATGCAGTTCGCCATGAGTCAGCAAGAGGCATTGCAGCAGTTGAATGTCTGGGGTGGTCAACCTTTACCCATTTCTGCATCGTGTTGGGTCGATGGCATGTTGGCGGTTCGTTTGTCCGGCGCACAGGCAGCGGTTGATGCGGCCACTGCAAAAATGGGTGGTTCAGATTTGCCGCAGGCAGAAAAATTCTGGGATAGCCTGCGCGAACAGACTCACGCTTTTTTTGCTGACTCGCAGCACGCTATCTGGCGCATATCGTTGCCGACGGTCGCGGCGCCTTTGGCCTTGCCAGGCGAGCAAATGATTGAGTGGGGCGGTGCGCAGCGCTGGCTGAAAACAAGCGCAGATGTGGTGGCCATACGCGCCGCGGCTGCCGCAGCAGGCGGTCATGCAACGCTGCACAAAGGTGGCGATAAATCAGTCGGCGTGTTTCATCCTTTGGCCCCCGCAGTCGCACGCATACACCGCAACCTGAAACAGGCTTTTGACCCGGCCGGTATCTTCAACCCGCGCCGCATGTACTCTGATTTTTGACCATGCAAACCAATCTCGCTGACTTTATTAAAGACACGCCGCAAGGTCAGGAAGCGGACGCGATTTTGCGTAAGTGTGTGCATTGCGGGTTTTGTACTGCGACTTGCCCAACCTATCAGCTACTTGGCGATGAGCTCGATGGGCCGCGTGGTCGGATTTATTTAATCAAGCAAGTGCTTGAAGGTAAACCCGCCACCGAAAAAACTCAGCTTCACCTCGATCGCTGCCTCACCTGCAGGAATTGCGAAACTACATGCCCCTCCGGCGTGAATTACGGACGTTTGATTGATATTGGTCGCGAAGTCGTTGAGCAACAGGTGCAGCGCCCACTGCTTCAGCAGTTGGTCCGTACAGCATTGAAAGAGGCACTACCGCGTAAACCATTGTTTGATACAGCCATGACCGTCGGGCAAGCAGTTCGCCCTTTGCTGCCGTCGGTGCTGCGCAATAAAGTACCTGAGCGACGCGATGCGGGCAGTTGGCCGAAGCGTAGCCATCTCCGCAAGATGTTATTACTCGATGGTTGTGTGCAACCCGCCATGTCGCCCAACATCAATGCCGCCACTGCGCGCGTGCTCGATCAGTTGGGTGTGGAGCTGATCATTGCACCAAAGGCCGGTTGCTGCGGCGCGATTCGTTATCACTTGAATGATCAGGCGGGCGGCTTGGACGATATGCGCCGCAATATCGATGCATGGTGGCCCTATGTTTCGGCCGGTATCGAGGCGATTGTGATGACTGCCTCAGGCTGCGGCGTGACGGTCAAAGAATACGGCCATTTGCTTCGGGATGATCCGCTTTATGCCGACAAGGCCAAGCGGATCGCCGAGCTGACCCAAGACCTGTCAGAAATCATGCCGACGTTTGAAAAAGAGCTGGCGCAGAAAATGACGGTGCATTTAAACAAACGCGTTGCCTATCACCCGCCATGCACCTTACAGCATGGTCAGCAGATCCGCGGCAAAGTCGAGACCGTATTGAGTGCTTGTGGTGTGGACGTCAAACTTTGTGCGGACAGCCATTTATGCTGTGGCTCGGCGGGCACCTACTCAGTCACTCAACCGGAGCTGTCGTACAAGCTACGTGACAATAAAATAAAAAACCTCGAGGCGGTAAACCCCGAGGTCATCGTCTCTGCCAACATCGGCTGCTTGACTCACCTGCAGTCAGGTACCGAGACACCGGTCAGGCATTGGATAGAATTGATCGACCAGGCCTTACAAATAAAATCTTTAAAGCCAGCGACTCAATAAATCCTTCACTACCAATCCTTGGCTGCATCGCGAGCGGTCGGATTGCCACCCCAGTTATTTTCGTCGTCGCTTTCCGTATCGCCGTCGGCTTCCAGATCGCTGTCGGTGATCGGCCCCACCACACTATCTTCGCTTTCTGCGTTGGCTTTTCTTGTCGGGAGCTCATCACTTGGGTAACTCGACGAACCGGATGAATCAGGTCCTTCTACAATACTATCGTGTAGCTCATCGGGCACAGAAATCGACGTACCCATCGGGCTAGCGGTGCCAACTTTAGGGCTGCTGCCGTTGATCGCTGCTTGGATCAGGGCGCGGAAGAAGCCGGTATAGATTGGTCGAAGTGTCCAGCCGGGTGGTGCAATCAGAAGTAATGCAGGTAAGGCGTGACCGGCGAAAGTGAGCCACGGATTGCCGCTAGTTCGCCAGGATGCCAAGAAGTTGGAAAGTACCGCCGCAGGCATCACCGATAGTGCACGTCCTAAAACTTCGGCCGCGACGTCTGCTCTTGCGTCGGCTGATTTAAATTGCGATATGAACTCAAACCAGAAAGTACCCCCCACGTGCGATTTGGTCCGCACTTCTGATAGTGTCTTTTTCGTCCGTCGAATAGCCTTGAGCAAATCGCGCTCATCATTTTCGTCAGCGCCTCCATTGTTATTCACTTTCTGATTTTTATACGCCCTCTCAAGATCAGATAACAATGATTCCAGCGCCTCGGTATGTGCCGCATTGATTTCTCGGCTGGGCACCACATTTTCCTTTGCGCCAGGAACCGTACTTCTCGCCATCTGAATCCCGGCAACCGTTTCTGCGCCAGAGATCCATCCCATCACACCGTGTACCAGCCATTCGATGACCCTTGACGCATCAGATTTGCTTGCCATCAGACTATAAAGTCCACCGGCAAAAATTGCTTTGAATGTAAAGTTCATGGAATAACTGAAATAAGCGGCCTCTTCAGTTTTATAGCGATCGAAAAACTGGTTCCAAAATGGTCGCTCCTCTGCCAATCGTTGTTTGATGGTCAGTAGCTCAAGCTTGTCGGCATATTTGCTTGCATATTTTTCAATATCTTGTTCACCGCGCCACCAATCACCCCACGATGCACCCACCAACTTCCAGTAGTTGTTGAATTCGACTAATGCCGGCGCGTTCCAGCTTGATGCAATAACTTGCTTGAGGACTGGTGCGCCGACCACGATATGAAGAAAGCCGGAGACAGCGCCACCAACGTAGGCCGCCGCATCTGGCGCGGACTTGGCCATTGCGCGAGTCAGTGAGTTACCTACAAAAAAAGTAAAAAAATTAGTAGCCGCACCGCCAAACATGGAGAGCGCCTCGGTGCCACGCGAGCTAAACACTTCACTTTCGTACCTGGCTAGCTTGGATTTATAGATACTATCGAGTTGTAGTGTTTTTTCAGACTTGTAGGTTTTTATTAGAGCTTCATATTTACTTTTCTTGTCTTCAGCCGACAGACGCTCTTTAGTCGGCAGTACCATATCCTCCAACGTGGAAACCTGATTGATCAAGCGCCCCAGCTTAATCACCAATTCTCGAATTTCTAAATCAATTTTTTTTATTTTATCTGCGCTGTCTTTTTCAATATTTTGTGTTTCTTTGGAATTTTTAATCAGCTTCAAATAATCACGTTCTGCAATTTTCTGGTCAATCGTGTCTGAGAGCGCATCAATTTTTGCATCGAGCTTTTCTAGTGTTT
>JBJTXC010000271.1:0-3371 GCA_046082065.1 Burkholderiaceae bacterium | reverse complement strand
ATACGCTTGCTGAGTATCTCCGAGCGATCGCTCGCTATTCCGCAAGAATTTTCCAATTATGTTGCGAGCTGTCTGGATAGCTTGTCCGCTGCGCGCTATTTAGCCGAGCGTAATCCCGGTGAGGTTTTTCGTCAGTTTTTGGGCTACATCCGTCTCAACCTCATGACGACGTTGGAAGCTGCGTCCACCCGTGATTTACCCACTTCAGATTCAGGGTATCGAACTGCGGATGCGCTGATTCAAGACCTCGAAATGATGTACACATCGCTGCGCGCAGCAGGCGCGGCGAATATTGCCGACGCCTTGTTGCTGCCGTTTTTGCGCGAGGTGGGTATATTCAGATTCTCGACCGTGCGACTGGACATTCGCGAGAACACCTTGCGAATTAATCACACGCTGGCCGAACTTTACCGACGTCAGCATGGTGTTGACGCGCCCGCAACTGACTCGGAAGAGTGGAAGCACTGGATTTTGTCCGAGTTGTCGAAGCCGCGTGCTGTGACACGCAATGATGGTGATTTATCGGTTGAAGCGCGCGAAACCCTTGATACCTTTCGTGTGATTGCTGAACTTCGCCAGACCATTGATCGCGAAGCCTTCGGCGCCCTGATTTTATCGATGACACACAGCGCAACTGATGTGCTGGGCGTGTATTTGCTCGCCAAGGAAGCCGGCTTATATGCCGACAGCGCGGGTATGGAAGGTTGCACCTTGCCGGTGGTGCCGCTGCTCGAGACGATTCCGGATTTACGTCGCGCGCCCGCGATTTTGCGAGAGCTGTTGTCGGTACCGGTGGTGCAGCGCAGCCTGGCGCGGCAGCGCAAAGTACAAGAAGTGATGGTCGGTTATTCCGACTCGAATAAAGATGGCGGTTATTTTGCGGCTAATTGGGAGCTGGCGAAAGCGCAGCGACAAATGGTGCGCGTGGGTCAGGAGTTTGGTGTTTCAATTAGTTTTTTTCATGGCCGAGGTGGTTCGGTTAGCCGTGGTGGTGTGCCGACGAATCGCGCGATTCAGGCGACGCCCGCGGGTACGATACGCGGCATGTTCCGCCTGACTGATCAAGGTGAAACAGTCTCGCTCAAATATGCCAACCGTGGCACTGCATTATTTCAAACTGAGCTACTTGGTGCATCGGTATTAGGCCACGTACTGCTCTCGCAGCAGGAAGCTGACAAGCTGCCTTTGCATGAGTACGAAGAGGCGATGGAGGCCTTGTCGGGTACGTCATGGACTGCCTACCGCAAGCTGATGGAACGCCCGGATATGCTGGCTTACTTGCAGGGCTCGTCGCCGCTGGAAGAGTTATCCATGCTGAATATCGGCTCGCGCCCAGCACGACGCACACAAGCACAAACGCTCGCTGATTTACGAGCGATACCTTGGGTATTTGCCTGGACGCAGAATCGCCACATGGTGACTAATTGGTATGGTATTGGCTCGGGTATGCGCGCGTTCCTCGATGTGCGCGGTGAGCGCGGGCTAGAGTTGTTACGGCGTATGTTTCAAGACTATCCGCTGTTTCGAATGGTGATGGATGAGGTTGAACGCGCACTGTGTCAAGTTGATCTGGATATTGCGCGCGAGTACGCCAATCTGGTGCCGGATGCAAATACCCGCGAAGCGATTTTCGAGCAGATCGTGCAAGAGTACAAACTCACTGCCGAGATGCTTACAACCATTTCCGGCGAGGCCGACCTGGGTGAACGCTTCCCGCAATTCATGCGGCGACTCTCTCGTCGTCTGGAAACAATCAACCGCGTGTGCCGTGAACAAGTTCAACTACTTCGGCAGCTACGCGAAGCCCAAGGCGGACAAGAAGTCCGCGAGGCGCTGCTCACATCCATTAATTGTGCAGCAGCCGGGCTCGGTTGGACAGGTTAATTCATCCCAGGAGGTTTTATGAGTTTTACGATTATTGAGCAGGCCACGGCACGTCTGCATCGTTCTGAATTAGCGGTACCGGGATCCAACCCCGGTATGTTTGAAAAAGCCGCCAAGTCAGCAGCGGACATTATATTTTTGGATGTGGAAGATGCGGTCGCGCCAGACGACAAAGCACAGGCGCGTAAAAATATCATTCAAGGTTTGAACGACATCGATTGGGGTCACAAAACCATGATGGTACGTATCAATGGCCTTGATACGCATTACATGTACCGCGATGTGGTGGATATTGTTGAAGCCTGCCCGCGTCTCGACATGATTCTGATTCCTAAAGTGGGTACCCCGGCGGATGTGTATGCCATCGACATGATGGTCACCCAAATTGAAACTGCGATGGGTCGCACCAAGCGTATCGGTTTTGAAGTGTTGATTGAAACAGCACTGGGTATGGCAAATGTTGAAGCCATCGCACAATCAAGTAAACGCTTGGAAGCGATGTCATTTGGTGTGGCGGATTATGCAGCGTCAACGCGCGCGCGTACCACGGTCATCGGCGGCGTGAATAAAGATTCGGGTGTGCTAACCGACCGTGACGCCGATGGTCATCGCGAGTATTTCTGGACCGACCCCTGGCACGCAGCACAAACCCGCATGATGGTGGCTTGCCGTGCGTACGGGCTACGACCGATTGATGGTCCGTTTGGTGACTTCAGTGATACCGATGGGTATTTGGCGGCAGCGAATCGTGCAGCGGTGCTTGGCTACGAGGGTAAGTGGGCGATTCACCCATCTCAAATCGAATTGGCGAATCAGGTTTATACGCCATCCGAAGCAGAAGTCACGCGCGCCCGCCGCATTATGCAGGCGATGGATGAAGCCGCCAAAGCCGGCAAGGGTGCGGTGAGTCTGGATGGTCGGATGATTGATATTGCCAGCATCCGCATGGCCGAGGCTTTATTGGCCAAGGCTGATCAGATCGGCGGGCAAAGCTGATATTGAGATCAGCGGAGCGTCCGCGCAAATAAAAAACCGCCGTGCAGATTACTGCCGGCGGTTTTGTTTTATGCCAATGGTGATCTTCGTGCTAAATTCGTTTCCTCAGGGCTCAATTGCGCCACTCAGGGCGCCGCTAAGGTCTGACAAAGCATTAATAAAATAATATTAATCCGTCAACGGATTCATGGCCCGGCGGCTCTGTCGGACGGGTGGTGCGGGGGGGAGCGTTTGTCGTTGCTGATGTCAAAGCGAGGCGGCTGGTGATCGCGCGCAGTCTGTATGCCGAAACGGCGCGCGCCCGGATGGCTGTTTTGCATTCCTCGCCCCAATTGGCCGTGCAGCTATATCGATCGGTCAAACATTTTGCGCTACTGATCTCGGCGATCGTCATCTGCTTGCTGATGGCTACGCCTCCCGCGCTGGCGGCGCTACTGACACGTGACGAAATCGACAAACTCCTCGACGGCCAATTCATTGTCGGTGAGGTG
>JBJTXC010000270.1:0-11895 GCA_046082065.1 Burkholderiaceae bacterium | reverse complement strand
GGCACCACCATTGTGCTGATCGAGCATGACATGGGCGTGGTGATGGATATTTCGGACCGCGTCGTGGTGCTCGACTACGGCAAAAAAATTGGCGACGGCACGCCGGATGAAGTCAGAAACAACCAGGAAGTGATTAATGCTTATTTGGGAGTGGCGCATTGAACATTAATTTCTTCTTTGAAGTACTGATTGGCGGCCTGCTCTCCGGTGTGATGTACGCGCTGGTGGCGCTGGGTTATGTGCTGATCTACAAAGCCTCGGGCGTATTCAATTTCGCGCAGGGCTCGATGCTGTTTTTCGCTGCGCTGACCTGTGTCTCGCTGACTGAATTTGGCTGGCCACTATGGGTCGCGATTATTGCCACCATGGCGGTGATGTGGGCGCTGGCCTTGGCGATTGAGCGCGCCGTGCTGCGGCCGTTGGTCAATCAATCGGAAATCTCGTTGTTCATGGCGACGATTGGTCTGTCATTTTTTATCGAAGGTCTGGCGCAGTTGATGTGGGGCGCGGAAGTCAAGCGACTCGATCTGGGTATTGAAGATGTGCCGCTTGAGAGCCTGGTGAATAACTTCAATATCCTGGTTTCAAAATTTGATGTGACGTCGGCGGCGATTTGCGCGCTGCTGGTCACTGCATTAGCGCTGTTTTTCTCGCGCACCTCGGTGGGTCGCGCATTGCGCGCAGTGGCTGACGATCATCAGGCGGCGCTGGCGGTGGGTATTCCGCTGCAACAGATTTGGGGCATTGTCTGGGGCGTGGCCGGTTTCGTCGCGCTGGTCGCCGGCATGCTTTGGGGCGCGCGCAATGGCGTGCAATTCTCGCTCACCTTCGTTGCACTGAAAGCGCTGCCCGTGCTGATCTTGGGCGGGTTCACATCAGTGCCCGGCGCCATTATTGGTGGGCTGATTATTGGCGCGTCTGAAAAATTAGCCGAGGTATACATCGGACCCTTTGTCGGCGGTGGCATTGAAGGATGGTTCCCCTACGTGCTTGCATTGCTGTTCTTGCTGGTGCGGCCGGAGGGCTTGTTCGGGGAAAAAATTATTCGGCGAGTGTAAAGCGTCGTTTGAACATCGCGTTGGTCAGCATATGTTCTGACGGGCGCGCAGCGCGTTTCACCAACTGACGGAAAGCATATGCTGTACAGAGAAGCGGGACAATTCAAAACCAGCTACACCGCCGACGGGCAAATCTTCCCGATTCGTCAGGATCGGATCGGCATCGTATTGTTTCTGCTGCTCGCATTTGTGCTGGTGCCACAAGTAGCGACGCCCTATTTGCTGTCAGCCATCCTGATACCGTTTCTGATCTTTTCTCTGGCTGCGCTGGGCCAGAACATTCTCACCGGTTACGCCGGGCAGGTGTCGCTGGGCTCGGCCGCATTCATGGCCGTGGGTGCCTTCAGTGCTTATAACTTTGTACTGCGCGTGCCGGGCATGCCGATTCTGGTGGCGTTTGTTCTTGGTGGCTTGTGTGCTGCTGCAGTCGGCATTGTGTTTGGTTTGCCCTCGCTGCGCGTGCGTGGTTTTTATTTGTCGGCGTCGACCCTGGCAACTCAGTTCTTCGTGGTGTGGGCACTGACCAAGATACGCTGGTTTACCAATTATTCGTCGTCGGGCGTGATCACAGCGCAGCAAATCGAAATATTGGGCTACCACGTCGACACGCCGGCCGCGAGATATCTGCTGGTGCTGGGCGTTGTCAGTGCGTTGGCACTCGCTGCAAAAAATATGGTGCGCTCGAATATCGGGCGTTGCTGGATGGCGATCCGCGATATGGACGTCGCCGCAGAGGTGATTGGCATACGCCAGCTCCATACCAAATTGCTGGCATTTGCAGTCAGCTCGTTTTTCTGTGGTGTGGCCGGCGCGCTGTATGCCTATGCTTATCTGGGCACGGTGGAGCCGGAAGCGTATAGCCTGGATTTATCTTTCCGCATCTTGTTTATGGTGATGATCGGCGGTCTGGGATCCATCCTCGGCTCATTCCTTGGTGCGGCCTTTATCGTATTGCTGCCGATTGTGCTGAACTACCTCGCGCACATGCTGCGTATTTCGACGGCAGTTGCGTCGAATGTTGAACTCATGATGTTTGGCGCGCTGATTATTTTCTTCTTGATTGTCGAGCCACTCGGGCTGGCGCGGCTGTGGCAAATCGCTAAAGAAAAACTTCGGCTGTGGCCTTTCCCGCATTAATGATTTTTTCGTTCAACTAGGAGGACGACATGAAGTTGATTAAATCCTTGCTGCTGAGCGCTGCCTTGCTCACTGCCAGCAGCTTCGCATGGGCACAAGAGCAATATGTGCCGCTGCTGTCGTATCGGGTTGGCCCCTACGGCTCGAACGGCACGTCGTTTTTCGGTGCCATGATCGATTACATGAATTTGGTGAACTCGAGTGGCGGTATCAATGGCGTCAAGCTGGTCTGGGAAGAGTGCGAGACCGAATACAACCCGTCGCGCGGTGTGGAGTGCTACGAGCGCTTAAAAGGTAAAGCCGCAATCGTCGAGCCACTGTCGACCAGTATTGCTTACGGCATTCTGGATCGTGTCAGCAAAGACAAGATTCCGATGACGACCCTGGGCTATGGCCGCTCCGATGCGGCTAACGGCAAAGTGTTCCCCTGGGTGTTCCCGCTAGTGACGAACTATTGGAGTCAGGCAGCCTCGATGGTGGTGTACCTGGGTGAGAAGTCCGGTGGTATGGACAAGCTCAAGGGCAAGAAGATTGTTCATCTCTACCACGACTCGGCCTACGGTAAAGAGCCGCTGCCGGTGTTGGAGGCAGAGTCTGCCAAGTGGGGCTTCGAACTGATCAAGATACCCATCACGCCGCCGGGTAATGAACAGCAGTCGCAGTGGCTGCAAATTCGTCAGGCAAATCCGGATTACGTGATCATGTGGACCTTTGGCGTGATGAGCGCAGTGGGTCTGAAAACAGCGCAGCGGAATGGTTTCCCGCGCGAGAAAATGATCGGCGTGTGGTGGGCCGGCTCGGAGGAAGATACCGAACCCGCAGGTGATGCATCGAAGGGCTTCCAAACCATGAGCTTCACCACACCGGGCGATTTCCCGCTGCTGGAAGAGATTCAGACCAAGCTCTACAAAAACGGCAAAGGCAGCCTGAAAGAGCTCGATCGTGTTGGTAACGTGATGTACGTGCGGGGTTTGGTCGCGAGTGTGCTGATGGTCGAGGCCATGCGCAATGCACAAGCCAAATATGGCAAGGGCAAGGTGCTGAACGGCGAGCAGGTGCGCTGGGGTCTTGAGAATTTGAATGTGGATCGTGCGCGGCAAAAAGAGCTGGGCGTTGAAGATGTTTTCCCGCCGATCAAAACCTCGTGTAATGACCATGAAGGTTCTGGTTCAGTGAAAGTGGTGCAATGGGATGGCAAGAAGTGGTTTGCTGTTTCCAAGAACTGGATCAGCGGCGATAAAGCACTGGTGCGCAAGTTGTTGGAGGATTCCTCAGCTGCTTACGCAAAAGAAAAAGGCATCACGCCTGCTTGCATGAAGTAATAGTTTGATTCTGGACCCCGGCCTGCGCCGGGGTGACCCAGCAAGCGTCTGAAACGATAGATTGTGAGCTTCAAGCTGCATGGTGAAGATCCTTAAAGTGTTGACAGTCTTTGAAATTTCATCCCGGCGCAGGCCGAGATCCAACGACTGATGTCACTGAACACAAACCAACGAATGACATGACGACTCCTGCCATCCTCACCGTTAACAATATTGAAGTGATCTACGATCACGTCATCTTGGTGTTGAAGGGCGTCTCGCTGTCCGTCCCGCGCGGCAAAATTGTCGCGCTGATGGGCGCCAACGGCGCAGGTAAATCGACCACGCTGAAATCGATTTCCACGCTGCTACGGGGAGAGCGCGGCGATGTCACCAAGGGCAGTATTGAGTTTAATGGTGAGCGCATCGATCAGCTGACACCCAATGCGCTGGTCAAGCGCGGCCTGTCTCAGGTGATGGAAGGTCGTCACTGCTTCGGTCACCTCAGCATTGAAGAAAATTTGCTGACCGGTGCGTACACACGCAAGCTGGGTCGTACTCAGCTGAGAGAAGAGCTTGAGCGGGTGTACCACTATTTCCCGCGCCTCAAGCAACGCCGCACTTCACTGGCTGGCTACACTTCGGGCGGCGAGCAGCAAATGTGTGCGATTGGCCGGGCGTTGATGGGTAAGCCGTCGATGATTCTGCTGGACGAGCCATCGATGGGCTTGGCGCCGCAAATCGTTGAAGAGATTTTCGAGATCGTGCGCGATCTGAACAAGCGCGAGCAAGTCTCGTTTTTGCTGGCTGAGCAAAATACCACCGTGGCATTGCGCTACGCAGACTTTGGCTACATTCTGGAAAACGGCCGTGTCGTGATGGAAGGCGAAGCGACCGAGTTGGCCTCGAATGAAGATGTGAAAGAGTTTTACCTCGGTGTGTCGGGCGCAGGCCGCAAGAGCTTCCGAGATATGAAGTTTTATCGCCGCCGCAAGCGTTGGCTGGCTTAAGAAATTATTTCTTTAGGCAGATTGCGGTATTGGCACCTCTGGCAAGACAGGCGCTGGCTTGCAACTCAATGCTGCATCGCAGATGGGTCGCATGTAGTCAGAATTCTCTGCCGCACCCATGCCGCACGGCGTGTACTGCCTGCGGCGCTCCCCCTCAATTGATATCGGTACGCATCCAGGAGAAATCATGACTGATCATTACGATGCATTGGAGTCAAGCGATCCGTCGGCGCGGGAGCAAGCGCTACTCACTGCGCTACCCGATTTGATCGCGCGCGCCATGCAAGCACCGGGTTGGGCAGATATTTTGCGAGGCGTGAATCCCGGCGACATCACTAGCAGTGCCGCGTTGGCGCAGTTGCCGGTGACGCGTAAATCATCGCTGAAAGACTTGCAGCAATCCAAGCCGCCGTTTGGTGGACTGAACACGACAGCGACAGGTCAGCTGTCTCGCATTTTCATGTCGCCCGGCCCGATATTTGATCCTGAAGGTCGTGGCAGTGACTGGTGGCGCTACGCGCGTCCACTGCATGCACTTGGCGTGCGACGTGGCGACTTGATCCAAAATTGTTTTGCTTACCACTTCACCCCGGCCGGCTTGATGGTCGAAGGCGGTGCGGCGCACTTGGGTTGCCCGGTCATACCCGCGGGAATTGGTCAGACCGAGATGCAGGTGCAAGCCATGCAGCTGCTTAAACCCAAAGTGTATGTGGGTACGCCGTCTTTTTTGAAAATCATCATTGAAAAAGCACACGAGATGGGTGCGGATATCTCGTCGGTGCAAATGGCGCTGGTTGGCGCAGAAGCGCTACCGCCTTCATTGCGTCAATGGCTGAACGAGCATGGCGTGCCGTTTGTGTTGCAAACCTATGGCTCGGCGGATATTGGCAATATAGGCTATGAAACGCTGACGAATGGTCAAGTCAATCCGGGCATGATGCTGGATGAGACACTGCTATTGGAAATTGTTCGTCCGGGCACCGGTGATCCGGTGGTCGACGGCGAGGTGGGCGAGATCGTCATTACCTCGTTCAACCCGGATTACCCGTTGATCCGCTTTGCGACCGGCGATATGTCTGCCGTGCTGGCTGAAGCATCGCCCTGCGGCCGCACGAATACGCGCATCAAAGGATGGATGGGGCGTGCCGACCAAACGACCAAGATACGCGCGATGTTTGTACACCCCTCGCAAGTGGCTGATATCGCGCGTCGGCATCCGATGATACGCAAAGCCCGATTAGTCGTATCAGGCGAGATGGCGAATGATGAAATGACACTGCACTGTGAGGTCGATCAGCCGGGAGCATCGCTTGCAGAGATCGAGGCGATCATCGCCACGATTCGCGATGTGACCAAACTGCGTGGCAATGTAAAACTACAGGCTATCGGCAGCTTGCCGAACGATGGCAAAGTGATTGAAGACGCGCGCAGTTACCAATAAAAATCGGAGCCTTATCATGAGTTTGCCAGTCGCACTACAAAACCTCAGCCTGCCGGTGATCGGCGCGCCGTTATTTATCGCGAGCTGCCCGGCGCTGGTCATCGAGCAATGCAAAGCAGGCGTGGTGGGCTCATTCCCGGCGCTGAATGCACGGCCCGCTGACATGCTGGCGCAGTGGTTGCATCAAATCGAGCAGGCGCTGGCACAACATCGCGCGTCGCATCCGGATGCCGTGGTGGGTCCGATCGCAGTGAATCAGATCGTGCATCAATCAAACGATAGGCTGGCGCATGATGTTGAAGTCTGCGTCAAGCATCGCGTACCCGTGATTATTTCTTCACTGCGCGCACCGCCCAAAGAAATGCTGGACGCAATTCATAGCTACGGCGGCATCGTGATGCATGACGTGATCTCGATTCGTCATGCCCAAAAAGCCCTGGAGGCCGGTGTCGATGGTTTGATCCTGGTGGCGTCCGGTGCCGGCGGCCATGCGGGTGGGCTATCGCCGTTCGCGCTGGTAGGAGAAGTACGCAAGTTTTTTGATGGGCCCATCGCGCTCTCTGGCTCGATCGCCAATGGTGACGCGATTCTCGCGGCACAAGCCATGGGTGCCGACTTTGCTTATATCGGCTCACGCTGGCTGGCAACGCAAGAAGCCAACACCAGTGAGGGCTACAGGCAAGCCATTGTTGAATCGAGCGCAGCGGATGTGGTTTACACCAATTTATTCACCGGCGTGCACGGTAACTACCTGAAAAAATCCATCATCAATGCCGGACTGGATCCGGACAATTTGCCTGAAGCTGACAAGACGGTGATGAATTTTTCCAGTGCCAGTGGCGCCAAAGCCTGGCGTGACATTTGGGGTGCAGGGCAAGGGGTCGGCTTGATGGAGGATGTGCCGACCGTAGCCGAAGTTGTTGCGCGGCTCAAGAGCGAGTATGCGCATGCACGGCAGCGCGTGATGGCGACCGACTTTCCGCGTTAAGAACGGGCGAAGACACCCTAGCGATTCGGCTCGCTATCCACCAGAAATTCATTGTCTATCGTTGCAGCGCCAGCGCGCCGCAATTGGGTAATCACCCAGTGCGCTAAATGGATGGTGCCGTAGTTCATGTAATTGCGATTGGCTGCAGCGACCAGCGGTATTTTCGATAGTAGCTCAGGCACCTCGGTCAGCTTGATGCGCTGACGCTCCATCAGCAAAAATTTCAACAGCACCTTGATGCCATGCTGGGCATTGCGTTTCGGATCTTCTTCCAGATAGCCGATGCGCGAATACGCTTCACGCAACGCTGCCTTCACATCGGTAAATGGCCGCCCATGACCGGGGATCACCATGGCAGGTGATAAATCATCGATCAAATCGAGTGTCGCACGCACTTCCTTGAAGCCGCCGTAGCCATCGAGAGCCGGGAATACGACGCCAAACCCCTTTTCCCACAAAGCGTCTGCCGAGATCAGAATACCGTGCGCTTGATTGAACAAAACATATGAATAGGGATGATGGCCCGGCGCATACAGCGCCTGCCAGGTCAGGTCGCCTAATTCGATTTCATCATCCGGGTGAACTGAAGCATGCGCGTGAAATTCTTCGCAATGCTGACCCGTGGCAGCGAACGTCGGTTTCATCCGCGACCAGTTATTCACTCGTGCAAATTCTGCAGCGGGTACATAGGCACGCAGCGCCGGGTAATGCTGCTGCAAGATTCGGTTGCCGCCGCAATGATCGGAATGTAAATGCGTGTTGTAGATTGCATCTAGCGGTCGCGTTTTGAGCACATGCTGAACCAGCGCCAGGGTTTGGGTTTGATGCGCGCAATAACCGGTATCGACCAAGGCGGTACGCTGTTTGCCGGTAAACAGCACATTGTTCGACGAGAGCCAGCCACGCTCCAGAATATGCATTGACGGTGGCAGCTTCATGGTTTCAGTTGGTATGCCAGTGAAATGCGTTGTAATTCGCTCAGCAACTCATTCGAGCCACAATTGAACGTGCAAAATCCGGTGCCGGTGCGTACCGCTAATCTGGGCGGCAGCAGCCAGCCCAGCTGATGCAGGCCGATCAATCGCGCGCCACGCACATCATCCCAAACCACATGCTGCGGCAACCAGCCACTTTGGCGGATGCCGGTCGCGTCTATGGTGAGTGTGGCGCGCAAAAAATCACGCCAGCACAGTAGCACCACCGCAATCGCCGCCAGTAAACCCAACTGAGCAAGCTCGGAAAGCGATGGATACCGCAGCAAAAAACTCAGTACATAGCCGACCAAACCCACGCTGACCAAGGTGGCGAGCAGCTTGAACCAGGCGCTAAAGGCCGCGCCTGTTATCGCTTGTTGTGGTTGATATACCTCGTGCGACTGCATCGGGACAGCTCAGCCGACTGCGCGCCGACGTTCGAGTGCAATCCAGATCTGTCGCTTGCGCTCTTCCGAAGCCATGCCCCAATCAACAATCTCATCGATGGTGCGCAGACAGCCGGTGCATCGCTTGGTCTGCTCGTGCATGACGCAAACGCCGATGCATGGGGTCGGTAGCGGCCCGGCATGGGTCTCAGGATTAAACGGTGCACGAATCTCCGTCACGGACTCAGTTTTGCGCGAGCTGTTTTTTTTCGTCGAGCTTGGCGTTGAATTTGTCCGTGATGACGACCGCGCGCTCATGCTCGCCCTCGCTGATCTTGTCGTGACCATCCCAAGCCTCGACGCGAAATCGCAACCGACGCCCTTCGACCGCAATCAACTCGCCGCGAACGGTCATCGTCATACCGGGTGGCGTAGCGGCCAGATGCGAGAAGCTGACATGCGTTCCCAGACTCTGCTCGGTTGGCCAATCCATGTAGGGCATGATGGCGCGTGCGCAGGCAAGCTCCATTAAACCCACCATGTAGCCTGTCGCTAAAACTTCCGGCATATCGCGCGCAAACTCGATATGCTCGCCATACAAAGCAGGAACCGCAGAGCGTGGCGGAATCGTTGTCTGCCATTCGAAACGAAGGCCGGGTTTCAGGGTGTCTTTCATGTAGCAAGCTCCGAAGCGCGCCGCGCAGTAATTGCATTACCCGCACGACTGGTCGATGAGCGACCAAGATGTTGTGAAATAAATTGCCCTGCATCGACGACCGCATTGATATCGACTCCCGTAGAAATACCCAGACCATCGAGAAGATACAACACGTCCTCTGTTGCCACGTTGCCTGTTGCGCCTTTTGCATAAGGACATCCGCCCAAGCCAGCAACCGATGCATGAAAAATACGTACGCCCATCGTCAATGCCGCGTAAATATTGGTTAAAGCTTGTCCGTACGTATCATGAAAATGACCTGCTAACTGCACCAGGGGAAATTCATTCGCTACGCGCTCAAACACACGCTGTACTTTCACGGCAGTACCAACACCAATGGTGTCGGCAATATCAATCTCATCGCAACCAAGATCACGCATGCGTCTTGCCACATCAACCACCGATTCAGGATTCACCTCGCCCTGATACGGGCAGCCAAGGGCGCAGCTGATACTGCCACGTAGCCTTAAGCCGTTTGATGTGGCAGCAACAGCTACCTCACGGAAGCGTTCAATTGATTCAGCGATCGAGCAATTGATATTTTTTTGCGAGAAGGCTTCCGATGCAGCACCAAAAATCACCACCTCATCAGCGCGCGCTGCGAGCGCTGCTTCAAAACCTTTCATGTTCGGTACCAAGGCTGAATACAGCGTGCCCGGATGACGATCAATGCTCGCCATCAGCTCGGCTGATGTCGCCATTTGCGGCACCCACTTGGGCGAAACAAATGACGCTGCTTCGATATTCGGTAAACCTGCATCAGCTAAGCGATTCACCAGCTCACGCTTGATGTCCAGCGTAATAGTTTGTTTTTCGTTTTGTAAGCCATCACGCGGGCCTACCTCAACTAATTTGACGTACGTTGGCAGGTGCATCTTAGCCACCCTCCGCAACAAATGATAAAAGCTGCGCACCTTCCGCCACCTGATCGCCGACGGCGTAGTTCAGTGCCTCGACCTTGCCCTTCGCCGGTGCGCTGATCGTGTGCTCCATTTTCATCGCCTCCATGATCAATAGCGGCGCACCTTTTTCCACGCTTGCGCCTGCTTCCACCATGAGTTGAACGATCTTGCCGGGCATCGGTGCTGTCAAGCGGCCGCCTTCCGATTCACTCTCGCCCGCATGCGCAATCGGATCACTCCATGCGATGACACGATGCCGACCTTGCCAAAACACATGAAATCGATCCTCGACGCACACTACCCGACCTGAAATATGCCGACTATCTACCTGTGCCGACACGGCCGTCTGGTCGATCGTGATGTGGGTAAGCCTGGTTTCTTGAGACAAGTAAGCAATGCGCCAGCCATCGCGTTGGTAATCAATCGCTAGCTCAGCCGCTTGGTCATCACAGTCGAAACGCAGCGTACGACGATAGGTGCCGTTCAAACGCCAGCCGTGCGAAGAATCCCACGGGTCAGCGCTGGTGGTGTCCGGTGTCACCAACTTGGCCAGCCATAACGCGACCATCTCGACCGGCACCGAATCGGCGGGCGGAAACAATAAGGCATGGTGACGCTCGATCAGGCCAGTATCAAGCTCGGCGTCGCTGAATGCAGGGCTTGCAATCAGTCGCCCGAGGAATGCGACATTGGTCGCTGGCCCAACAATCTCGATGTCACCCAGCGCCTGCTGCATGCGCGACAGCGCCTGCGTACGATCATCGCCATGAACAATCAGCTTGGCGATCATCGGATCGTAATGCGGGGTGATGGCATCGCCTTGTCGAACCGCTGCATCAATCCGCACATCACCGGGTGCGAATGTGACAGCGTCTGGAAACCTCAGGTGAAGTAATGAACCCGTTGATGGCAAGAACCCTTTCTCCGGGTTCTCGGCATAGATGCGTGCCTCGATCGCATGGCCTTCAATACGCAACTCTTGCTGCTGAAGTGGTAATGGCTCGCCGGCCGCAACGCGTAGCTGCCACTCGACCAGATCAGTACCGGTGATCATCTCAGTCACCGGATGCTCCACCTGCAGCCGGGTGTTCATCTCCATGAAATAGAAACTACCGTCCTGATTCGCGATGAATTCCACTGTGCCTGCGCCGACATAGTTCACCGCACGCGCCGCATTCACCGCCGCTTCGCCCATCGCTTGTCGCCGCTCTGGCGTCATTCCCGGCGCGGGTGCTTCTTCCAACACTTTCTGATGCCGTCGCTGTACAGAGCAATCACGCTCGAACAAGTAAACGCAATTGCCGTGGGTATCTGCAAAAATTTGAATTTCAATGTGGCGCGGCCGCTGAAGATATTTTTCAACCAGCACCCGGTCATCGCCAAAGCTATTGATCGCCTCCCGCTTGCAAGACGCCAGCGCCGCTTCAAAGTCGTCACTGCGCTCGACAATGCGCATGCCCTTGCCGCCGCCGCCGGCGCTCGCTTTCAGCAAGATCGGGTAGCCGATTGCGTCTGCTTGCTGGCGTAGAAAATCAGATTCCTGCCGCTCACCGTGGTAGCCCGGCACCAGCGGCACGCGGGCCTTCTCCATGAGTGCCTTGGCCGCTGACTTCGAGCCCATGGCACGAATAGCAGATGCCGGCGGACCGATAAAGACAATACCGCTGGCTTCACAGGCCGCTGCAAATTCTTCGTTCTCGGATAAAAACCCGTAACCGGGATGGATTACCTCTGCGCCGGTATCTCTTGCAGCCGCAATAATTTGCTCAATCCGCAGATAACTCTCTTTCGCAGGTGCGGGACCGATCAGCACACTTTCATCGCACATGGCCACATGCTGCGACTGCGCATCTGCCTGAGAGTAAACCGCGACGGTGCGAATGCCAAGACGTCGAGCAGTCGCAGCGACACGGCACGCGATCTCACCACGGTTAGCAAGCAGAATGGTGTGGAACATGCGGTCGGTCTCGGTTATTTCAT
>JBJTXC010000269.1:0-12242 GCA_046082065.1 Burkholderiaceae bacterium | reverse complement strand
GACTACGCACTACCGGCATTAGGCTATGTCTGCCGCTACGGGGATCTGGTAAAAGCGATTGATGCGTGCATGCCTTCAGCCGTGCAGCGATGGCGATCGCTCAGCGTGCAGCAGGTAACCGAGCAAGATGATCATCTCGCTTTGCATTTGGCAGATGGTCGTTTACTGAACGCATCAGTGGTGGTGCAGGCCGAGGGCGGCGTGTTCAGCGAGCAAACGCCAAAAAAACAGCATCGCGATTATGCACAGATCGCAATCACCGCGCCTGTTCACGCGATGTCAGCACCAGCAGGCCGGGCATTTGAGCGCTTTACCGCAGAAGGTCCGCTTGCGCTACTGCCGCAAGCCGATGGCTATGCCATGGTGTGGTGCGTCGCACCCGATACGGCAGCGCGACTGATGGCACTCGATGAAACAAACTTCCTTGCTGAACTGCAGCGTGCATTCGGGCAGCGCGCGGGTGCGTTCACCCGAATCAGATCACGCCATCATTATCCGTTGGGACTCAACGCCATGCCGCAGACACAAAACCGAGTGATTGCGATTGGTAATGCCGCACAAACACTGCATCCTGTCGCGGGTCAGGGTTTGAATCTCGGTCTGCGTGATGCTGCGGTATTGGCACGGCTATTAGCACGCGATCAATCCGTTGCGACGCTATCTGCATTCGAACATCAGCGCCAGCGCGATCGGTCCACCACGGTGCGACTCACTGATCTGATGGCGCGTGTGTTTGCCAGCGGCAAAGACCGTTCAGCCTCTCAGCGCTTGCTGGGTTTATCTTTAGGTTTGTTGGATTGTGTTCCGCCAGCAAAACGCGCGCTCGCGGAACAGATGATGTACGGCTGGCGTTAGCGCCAGCGATATTTTGCTAGAAACCTGAAAAGCCTTTAACAAAATGAGCAACGCGTTCGCTGGCTAGGCGGGGCTGTCGAAGACAGTACATGACGTACGGCGAGACAGCACCAACAACGCCAGCGACATTTTGTTAAAGGGTTTAGATGGCCTTGACCATGTCTTCGATAACCTTCTTTGCATCACCAAACACCATCATGGTCTTGTCGAGATAGAACAGCTCATTATCGAGGCCAGCATAACCTGACGCCATTGAGCGCTTGTTGACGATAATGGTCTTTGCCTTGTACGCCTCGAGAATCGGCATACCTGCGATCGGTGAATTCGGATCTTTGGCGGCTGGATTGACTACATCATTGGCACCTAGAACCAACACGACGTCAGCCTGACCAAACTCGCTGTTGATATCTTCCATCTCGAACACTTGATCGTAAGGCACCTCTGCCTCTGCCAATAATACGTTCATGTGGCCTGGCATGCGACCCGCCACTGGGTGAATCGCATACTTCACCGTGACGCCCTTGTCAGTCAGCTGATCGGTTAACTCTTTCAGCGCGTGCTGAGCGCGCGCCACAGCAAGACCATAACCGGGCACGATGATGACGGTCTCTGCGTGGGTCATCACAAACGCCGCGTCGTCTGCTGAGCCGGCTTTCACATTACGCTGCTTTTGACCGCCCGCACCGACCGCTGAAGCCTCACCACCAAAACCGCCAAGAATCACGCTGAAGAACGAGCGATTCATGGCTTTACACATGATGTAAGACAGAATCGCACCGGAAGAACCCACCAGCGAGCCTGCAATGATCAACATCGAGTTGTTGAGTGAAAATCCGATACCGGCCGCAGCCCAGCCCGAATAACTATTCAACATCGATACCACCACCGGCATGTCTGCGCCACCGATCGGGATAATGATCAAAACACCCAGCACGAATGCAATTGCTGTCATGACCAGAAAAGGCGTCCATGCTGGCTCGGCACCCTCGGCACCGACAAACACCAAGCCGGCACCCACCATGACGATGGCCATCAGCAGGTTGATCATGTGCTGACCCGGAAACACCACCGGTGCGCCCTGGAACAAGCGGAATTTGAATGTGCCGGCAAGCTTGCCAAATGCAATCACGGAGCCCGAGAAGGTAATCGCGCCAACGAACGTACCGATGAACAACTCGATGCGATTACCCATGGGGATGGGATCAGCTGCACTGGCCACGATGCCAAAAGCCTTGGGCTCGGACACCGCAGCAACGGCAATACACACGGCCGCCATACCGATCAGCGAGTGCATCGCCGCCACCAGTTCAGGCATTTTGGTCATTTCAACGCGCTTGGCGAGCACGGCGCCAATTGCGCCACCGACCACCAAGCCGCCGAGCAGCAAACTAAAACCACTACCGGGTTCGGTCGCCTCAGCCTGCAGCTTCATGATCAGCGCAACCGTCGTGAACGCAGCGATCGCCATACCGGTCATGCCGAAGGCATTGCCGCGTCTCGCAGTCGCGGGGTGGGACAAGCCCTTCAGCGCCTGTATGAAACATACCGAGGCGATCAAGTACAACAGGGTCACCAGATTCATACTCATGGGATTACGCCCCTTCCTTGTTCTGCGCCTTCGGCTGCTTTTTCTTGAACATTTCCAACATACGCTGCGTGACTAAAAATCCGCCAAACACATTCACCGCAGCCAGCGCTACAGCCAGCGTACCCATGAACTGCCCAATCGGGCCGGTGGTCAGCGCAGCGGCCAGCATGGCACCCACGATGATGATGGCCGATACTGCATTGGTCACCGCCATCAGTGGCGTGTGCAATGCAGGCGTCACAGTCCAGACGACGTGATACCCGACATAAATCGCCAACACGAAAATAATGAGGTTAGTGATGGTGTAGCTGACTTCCATGATGTCCTCTGAAGATAACTTTACTTTTTCATTCCGGAGATACGATTACCGCGATCAACAAATACAATTTTCGGCTGGTACGTTTTGACGATAGGCTCGCTCATGGGCGCATAAGTACAAATGATCAGCAAATCGCCTTGTTGCGCAAGACGCGCCGCCGCGCCGTTCAGCGATATCTCGCCACTCCCGCGTTGCCCCTTGATGGCATAGGTCGAGAAACGCTCACCATTACTGATGTTGTAGATCTCGATCTTTTCAAACTCTTGAATATCGGCAGCGTCCAGCAAGTCTTCATCAATACCGCACGAACCCTCGTAATCCAAAATGCATTGTGTCACCGAAGCGCGATGGATTTTCGCGCGAAGCATGATTCTTTCCATCGTGGTTCGCCGCGATCATTGCTTACGAAGCACTGCACCACCATGGCAAACCAGGGTCGCGGCAATAATCGCGTCGGCTTGGTCGATGACCAGATTGGCGTCTTTGTCCACAATCAGCTTGAGGAAATCAAGCACGTTGCGCGCATACAGTGCAGACGCATCAGCCGCACACAACGCAGGGAGGTTAGCCTCACCGATGATATGAACGCCGTGCTTGATGACCGTCTTGCCCAGCTCGGACAGTTCACAGTTACCGCCTTGCTCAACCGCCATATCAAGAACGACCGATCCGGGCTTCATTGCTTTGAACGTTTCTCCATCGATCAGCATCGGTGCTTTGCGCCCCGGTATCAGCGCAGTCGTGATGATGATGTCGGCCAGCTTTGCGCGTTCATGCACCAAAGCTGATTGACGCTTCATCCAGGCTTCCGGCATCGGTCGCGCGTAGCCACCGACACCCTCGGCAATCTCGCGCTCTTCATCGGTCTCGTAAGGCACGTCGATGAATTTAGCGCCCAAAGATTCGACTTGCTCCTTCACCGGCGGACGCACATCGGATGCCTCAATCACTGCACCGAGGCGCTTGGCGGTTGCAATCGCTTGCAAGCCGGCGACGCCCACGCCCATGATCAATACACGCGCCGCTTTCACCGTGCCTGCCGCAGTCATCAGCATCGGGAAGAAGCGCTGGTACAGGTTAGCGGTCATCAGTACCGCTTTGTAACCCGCAATATTGGCTTGCGAAGACAGCACGTCCATCGACTGGGCACGGGTGATACGCGGCACAGCCTCCAATGCGAAAGCAGATAAACCAGCCGATGCCATCGCAGCGATGCCTTCAGCATCAAACGGGTTCAGCATGCCAATGACAACCGCACCGGTCTTCATCTGTTCACGTTCATTTGCCGATGGCGCGCGAACTTTAAGTACGACTTCGCATCCAAACGCCTCGGCAGCACTGCCGATTGATGCGCCGACGGCTGCAAATGCATCGTCTGGCAAGCTAGCGGCCACACCGGCGCCGGACTGCACAGTGACTTGGTGACCGGCAGCGATCAGCTTCTTGATCGTCTCCGGCGTAGCGGCAACTCGCGTTTCGCCCTGACGGGTCTCGGCTGGAATGCCGATTCTCATGTTGATCTCCACATTGAAAATGAATGACGTCGGAAGCCGGTAAAAAAAACCAGGCGCCGATGCGACATCCGCACGTTAGGACTTTGCTAAGGAGAGGCGTTGCCGGCGAATGGGCAGGCCCGAAATGCTTCGCTGAAAAAAGGGGCAAAGATACTATTGATCGGGATTTTTCGCAACGCACCAATATATTGGCGTATTTACTGCGATTGGCGGGGGCACGAGGCGAAACCACCCGCCGCAAAATCTCAGCTCCCCTCGCCAGACAGTAAAATCAAGTGTATTTGAAAGATGACATGTCTTCAATTTGGAAACCTTCGGTCACGGTGGCTGCGATCATCGAGCGCGATCAGCGATTTTTGTTAGTGGAAGAGCAAACACCGGACGGTATCAAGCTCAACCAGCCCGCCGGTCATCTCGATCCGGGCGAGTCTCTGGTGACAGCCGCAGCACGCGAGGCGCTCGAAGAGACCGCCCATGAATTCCACCCGAAGGCACTGGTGGGCGTTTACCTGTCACGCTATCAGTCAAGCCAAAGCAATCTTGATGTCACCTATCTGCGCTTTGCATTCATGGGCGAACTCGGCATCTTGCACCAGCGCCCCTTAGACGACGGTATTTTGCGCACGCTATGGATGTCGCATGCGGAAATTGAAGCAACGCAGGACAGGCATCGCAGCCCGCTGGTACTGAAATGTGTCGAAGACTATTTGGCGGGACAACGCTTCCCGCTATCGTTGATTTATAGCCACCCGAGCATTCAGTTCACCCCACATGGGTAAGGCACGCGTCGTCCTGGGCATGTCAGGTGGCGTCGACTCGTCGGTCGCGGCCTGGTTGCTGAAACAACAGGGCTATGAAGTCATTGGTCTTTTCATGAAAAACTGGGAAGACGATGATGACGATGAATACTGCTCGACTCGTCAAGATTGGCTGGATGCCGCCAGCGTGGCGGATGTAATCGGGGTCGACATCGAAGCAGTCAACTTTGCCAGCGAATACAAAGACCGAGTGTTCGCGGAATTTTTACGTGAGTACGAAGCAGGTCGAACGCCCAACCCGGACGTGTTGTGCAACGCTGAAATCAAATTCAAAGCTTTCCTGGACCATGCGCTACAGCTCGGTGCCGACCATATTGCGACTGGCCACTACGCACGTGTTCGCGAGCGCAATGGCAAGTTTGAGCTGCTGAAAGCCATCGATAGCAGCAAGGACCAAAGCTATTTCCTGCACCGCTTGACGCAGTCGCAGTTGGCTCGAACCCTATTTCCTTTAGGCGAATTACATAAATCGCAAATCAGAAAAATTGCGGATGAGCTCAAGCTGCCGAATGCGCAAAAAAAAGATTCGACCGGTATCTGTTTTATCGGCGAGCGACCATTCCGCGCCTTTCTGAATCGCTATCTGTCTTACCAGCGTGGGCCCATCAAGACGCCGCAGGGCGACACGGTGGGCGAGCACCTTGGCTTGTCTTTTTATACCCTCGGGCAGCGCAAAGGCATCGGCGTTGGTGGACAACGCGCCCACCGTGATCAAGATGGCAACCACGCGCCTTGGTACGTGGCGCGTAAAGAGCTGGCGACCAACACGCTATTTGTGGTGCAAGGCCACGATCACCCCTGGATGCTCTCGAGCGCGCTGGTCGCCGGACAGTTGAGCTGGGTCGCTGGGCACGCGCCGGCCGACGGGCCGCTCAACGCAAAAACCCGCTATCGGCAAGCCGATGTGTCTTGCGCGCTGAGCGGCGCCGGCACTGACCTGGCAAGATTGCAATTCGAGCAAGCCCAGTGGGCGGTGACGCCGGGCCAATCCGCCGTGCTGTATGCGGGTGAGGTTTGCCTGGGTGGCGGCATTATCGAAAACGCTGAGGCCGTCTGAGCGGCCGCCGCGCACTAATCCAGACCTCCCGTCAAAAAAAGCTTGCACTGAGAGTCCAATTCGTCAACAATCTAAACACGAATCGTTCTCATTTGAATTTAACAACATGGCGCGGCCCGAAAAGGGCGTGATCGCCGCCAGTTGTCAGCGGGAGGGGCGCCACCATGATTGTCTGCGTATGCCACAACGTCTCCGACAAAGCGATTCGTCGCGCGCTCGATGCCGGCGCCAAATCGATGGAAGACATCCGTCTGCAACTGAATGTGGCTAGCTGTTGCGGCAAGTGTAGTGAATTTGCAAGCACGCTGGTGCGCGCACACATTGAAGATACGCAGTTCACCGAACTGCGGCGAGTCATGACTGCCTGAGAAGCGCGCCATCGCTGCCTTTCAGAAGCTCGCCATCGCTACCTGAATCAAGCTATTCCGTACGCTCGCGATCACGCCGCCACAAAAGCAAAAAAATTGCGGCCTTGATTGCGCAGACCTCTCTAGCCACACTGCCCGCCTCGTTAGCCGCCTCATGGCGCTCATATGCGAATGAGGATGATTCCTACTAACAAAATGCATCAGCGCAGGTAACAAATCAGGCTTGCTGAGTTACCATCGCGCATCTTCAAACGACCGGCAAGAGGCATTCATGAAGGGCGACCCCAACGTCATCAAGCTACTCAATGATCAGCTGACCAATGAACTGACAGCGATCAATCAGTACTTTCTCCATTCGCGCATGTATCGGCACTGGGGTTTTGAAAAGCTCGGCAAAAAAGAATACGACGAGTCGATCGGAGAAATGAAGCACGCCGACAAACTGATCGAACGCGTGCTGATGCTCGATGGCTTACCGAATCTGCAGGCTCTGCATAAATTGATGATCGGTGAAACTGTTCCCGAGATACTCAATTGCGATCTACAGCTCGAGCATGTATCACAGAAAACGCTGAAAGAAGGTATTAGCGTGTGCGAGCAAGCGCGTGATTATGTGTCTCGCGAATTACTCGAAGCAATTCTTGATGACACCGAGGAGCATATCGATTGGCTCGAGACCCAGCTGGAGTTGATCGAGCAAGTGGGTCTGCAAAACTACTTGCAATCGCAGATGGGTGACGCCTGACTACGCTACATCACGCTAAGCACTTATCGCCAAACAAAAAAGGAGCCGGCTGGCTCCTTTTTTTATGGCAGCAATCACGCCACCGGTACTGTCTCTTTGAATGAGGGTCGTTCGGACAATTTGTCGAACAAGCGCGCCAGATTCGGATGTTCACCGCGCCAATCAATCTCGGGGAAACGAAACGCGATCCAACCCAGGGTGCAGCCCGTAGCGACATCAGCCAATGAAAATTGCTTGCCCGCACAAAATGGATGATCGCCGAGTGCCAATGCCATCGCGCGCGTACCGTGCCGTATCTTATCGAGTTGACGCTGAACCCATACCTCGCTCTGCTGCGAAGGTGGTCGTTGAATTCGCTCCAGCCGCGCAAGAATACCGGCGTCGGCCACGCCATCGGCAAGTGCTTCCCAGACTTTGATACTGGCGCGTTCACGCCCGGCGACGGGAATGAGTTTGCCGACCGGCGACATTGTGTCAAGATATTCGACGATGACGCGCGAATCGAACATCGCACCGCCATCTTCCATCACCAAGCACGGCACCTTACCCAAAGGATTGGACTGAAAAATCGTTGTGTCTGCTGACCACACATCTTCCAGTACCAGCTCATAGTCGAGCTTCTTTTCCAACATCACTACGCGCACTTTGCGCACATAAGGACTCGCCAGCGAACCGATTAGCTTCATCGCGGATATCACTCAAGGAATGGGCAAAAATTATAGCATTGGCAAATTTTGAGGCACTGTCCAGAGTGATAAAATCGAACTGCGACAAACCCACCGGCACCTCCCGCCGAGTCCTTTTCAAATCCTGTCCATGCCTCTCACCGAACTCTCCGCCCTGTCACCACTGGATGGGCGTTACGCTCGCAAAACCGATACGCTGCGGCCGATTCTGTCTGAGGCTGGCTTCATGCATCACCGCGTCAAGGTAGAAATTGCCTGGTTGATGGCGCTCGCTGAAGCAGGCTTCGATGAGTTGAAGCCATTTAGCCTCGAATCCAAGGCAGTGCTCGAAAATATCGGCAACCAGTTCACCGAGCAAGATGCCGAACGTATCAAGGCGATCGAGGCCACCACCAATCATGATGTCAAAGCGGTGGAATACTGGCTCAAGGAGAAAGTGCAAGGACTACCGGAGCTCGTCGCCGCATCCGAGTTCATCCATTTCGCTTGCACCTCGGAAGACATCAACAATACCTCGCACGGCATGATGCTCAAGACAGCGCGCGATACCGTGCTGCTGCCGAACTTATCCAAGCTGATCGATCGACTCACCGAGCTCGCACACCAGCACGCTGATGTGCCCATGATGTCACGCACGCACGGTCAACCCGCCAGCCCGACCACGCTGGGCAAGGAAATCGCCAACGTCGTCGCGCGCATGCGGCGCGCAGCGCAAAACATTGCGGCGGTTGAAATCTTCGGCAAGATGAATGGTGCAGTCGGCAACTACAACGCCCATCTCTCTGCCTATCCAGCCTTTGACTGGGAAGCTTTTTCACGGCAGGTTGTCGAGCAACGTTTAGGCTTGACCTTCAATGCCTACACCATACAAATCGAACCGCACGACTACATAGCCGAGTTGTTTGATGCCATTGCGCGCGCCAATACAATCCTGATCGATCTTTGCCGTGATGTGTGGGGCTACATCTCGCTGGGTTTTTTCAAGCAAAAAACCAAAGCTGGTGAAATCGGCTCATCCACCATGCCGCACAAAGTCAATCCCATCGATTTTGAAAATGCCGAGGGTAACTTGGGTATGGCGAATGCAGTCCTCAGGCACATGGCGGAGAAACTACCGGTGTCTCGTTGGCAGCGCGATCTATCCGACTCCACCGTGCTCAGAAATATCGGCGTTGGCTTTGGCTACACTTTGCTTGCCTACGATAGCTGCCTGCGCGGCTTGAACAAGCTCGAAGTCAACCCGACTCGTATGGCAGAAGACCTCGATCAAAACTGGGAAGTACTCGCCGAGCCGGTACAAACGGTCATGCGCCGCTATGGCATCGAGAACCCCTATGAACAACTGAAAGAGCTCACACGCGGCAAAGGTATCTCACAAGCAGCGCTACAAGAATTCATACAAGGGCTGGCGATACCGAAGGACGCCAAAAATCGCCTGCTTGCCATGACACCCGCAACTTATATCGGACACGCTGCGAAGCTCGCGCGCGATATATAAAGTTTTTGACGAAGACAGTACGTGAACTTCGGCAAGTCTCTGTCAACTACGCCAGCAATTCTTCGAGCAGCACAAAGCTGCTCATAAAACGTCGCTGGCTAGGCGGGTGCGACGAAGACAGTACTAGACGTACGGCGAGTCGCGACCAACAACGCCAGCGACGTTTTTGAGAAGCTTCAAACAACGGCGCCGTCAGTTTCGTCCTTAACCCTCACCGGCTTCAACAAATCTTCCCGCTTCACCCCGAGCCACATCGCGACTGCGGCTGCGACAAATACTGAAGAGTAGATACCGAACAAGATACCGATCGTCAATGCGAGCGCAAAGTAATGCAGCGTGGGGCCGCCAAAGATCAGCATGGACAGTACCATCAGTTGAGTGGAGCCATGGGTGATCACGGTACGTGAAATGGTGCTGGTAATGGCATGGTTCAGCACTTCGGGCGTATTCAATTTTCCGAAACGCCGGTCGCGGAATGTTTCACGCACCCGATCAAATACCACTACGGATTCATTCACTGAGTAACCCAGAACTGCCAATACGGCAGCCAGCACGGTCAATGAAAATTCCCATTGGAAGAACGCGAAAAAACCAAGAATAATGATCACATCGTGCAAGTTCGCGATGATCGCCGCGACTGCGAACTTCCATTCAAACCGAAACGCAAGGTAGATCATGATGCCGACCACCACAAAGGCTAAGGCAGTCAAACCATCATGGGCTAGCTCCTGACCTACTTGCGGGCCGACAAACTCGACGCGCTGCAACGTGACCGTTGCATCCGCTGCCTTCAATGCCTCAATCACTTTGGTGCTGACTTGCGCTGAGCTGGCACCACCTTGCAAGGGCAAGCGAATCAGCACATCCTGGGCAGTACCAAAACTCTGCACCTGATTGTCGGTATAACCAAGTCCGGTCACGGTTTTTCGAATCGCTTCCAGATCCGCCGGTTTGGTGTACGTGACCTCCATCACGGTACCGCCGGTGAATTCAATCGACAGATGCAGTCCCTTGTACAACAAGAAGAATACGGCTGCCAGAAATGTCAGCGCCGAAATCAAATTGAATACCAGCGCATGCCGCATGAAGGGAATGTCGCGCTTGATTCGGAAAAATTCCATGGTGGTCTCCTCGGTCGCCGCGAATTATTCGCTTGGCTTCCAGACTTGTCCTATCGAGATACTGTTTAACTTCTTCCGTCGTCCGTACCAAAGGTTGGCCAGGGCACGCGCCACCACGACCGCTGAAAACATCGAGGTCAGGATGCCAAGGCAGTGCACCACAGCAAAGCCACGAATCGGACCCGAGCCAAAAATCAGCAGCGCCAAACCGGCTATCAATGTAGTTACATTTGAATCAAGAATGGTGGCCCAGGCGCGTTCGAAGCCAGCAGCAATCGATGCCTGCGGTGTGTTGCCATTACGAAGCTCTTCACGGATACGCTCGTTGATCAGCACATTCGCATCGATCGCCATACCAAGCGTGAGCGCGATCGCTGCAATACCGGGCAAGGTCAGTGTGGCTTGCAGCAAGGATAGCAATGCAATCAACAGCATCACGTTGACGGCCAGCGCAAACATGCTGAACGCCCCAAAGATCAGGTAGTACAGCATCATGAACACGGCAATCGCAGCAAAACCGTACAGCGTTGAATTGAATCCCTTGGCGATATTTTCTGCGCCAAGTTGCGGACCAATCGTGCGCTCTTCAATGATCTCCATCGGCGCTGCCAGTGAACCAGCGCGCAGCAACAGCGCCAAGTCAGTCGCCGCAGCAGGCGACTCCATGCCGGTAATCTGAAAGCGTGATCCAAGCTCGTCGCGAATAGTGGCAACGGTCAGGACTTCGCCCTTACCCTTTTCGAACAAGACGATCGCCATCAATTTACCGATCTTGTTACGGGTCGCCTCGCGCATTTTGCGGCCACCGTCGCCGTTCAAATCAATGCCGACAGCTGCTTGCTGGTTTTGATCAAATGCAGCGCCTGCGTTGGAAATATATTCACCGGTGATCACCGGATCTTTGTACAGCACGACTGGTGCGCCCTTGCCTACTTTGAATAACTCGGAGCCCGGCGATATGGCTGCACTCTCTTCAGTGCCTCGCTGCACTGATTCATCCACCATACGCACTTCCAGCGTCGCGGTTCGTCCGATAATGTCTTTCGCGCGCGAGACATCTTGCACACCGGGCAGCTGCACCACAATACGATCAGCGCCTTGGCGTTGGATGATCGGCTCGGCGACACCCAGTTCATTCACACGCTTTGAGAGCGTGGAGATGTTTTGTTGTACCGCTTCTTCCAAGGTCTGCCTGACCGCCGCAGGACTCAGACGCGCTAACAGTTTCAACCCTTCGGTATCTTGCTGCTCTTGCAGAGTGAGTTCCGGCATTTGCGTGCTCAGCGCAGCATTTGCCGCGTCAAGTGTCTCGCGATCACGGAAACGTACCTCGACCACCTCACCGGCGCGCGAGATACCTGCGAAGCGTAGTTTTTTCTCGACCAGGGTGGCGCGGATCGCGATCTGGGTTGACTGAATACGCTTGGCGGCCACAGCGCGTGTATCCACCTGCATCAGGAAGTGCACGCCACCGCGCAAATCCAAGCCAAGATACATCGGTAGCGCATGCAGCGATTGCAGCCAGGCCGGTGTGTTCGGCAACAGGTTGAATGCAACCAGATAGGTTGGGTCGCTTGGGTCTTTGTTGAGCGCTTGCTCAATCACGGTCTTTGCCTTGAACTGCAAATCAGTGCTGGCGAAGCGCACGCGCACCGTGCCGTTATTGCCGAGAT
>JBJTXC010000268.1:0-2975 GCA_046082065.1 Burkholderiaceae bacterium | reverse complement strand
GTTTGCAGCGCGTCGGTGATCTCGCTTGGGCCGCTGGTGATATGCGCGCGCGTGGCTTCCTGCTCGGTGGCACTTCTGGTCGTACCACACTCAACGGTGAAGGTTTACAGCACGAGGACGGCCACAGCCATATTCTGGCGTCCACCATTCCAAACTGTTTGCCGTATGACCCGACCTTCGCGCATGAAGTGGCAGTCATCATGCATGATGGCCTAAAGCGCATGGTCGAGAAGCAGGAGGATGTGTTCTATTACATCACCTTGATGAACGAGAACTACGCTCATCCCGGTCTCAAGCCTGGTCAGGAAGAGGGCATTCTGAAAGGTATGTATCTGCTGCAGCCTTCAACGCAAAAAAAAGCGAAGCTGCGCGTTCAATTGATGGGCTCCGGCACGATTTTGCGAGAGGTGATCGAGGGCGGACGCTTGCTTGAAGCAGACTGGGATGTGGCCGCAGATATCTGGTCGGCGCCGTCATTTACTTTGCTGGCACGCGAAGGGCAAGATGCCGATCGTTGGAATTTGTTGAATCCAACGGCCAAGCAGGCGCGTGTGCCGTACGTTACGCAGCAACTTGGCGGTAGCGAGGGGCCAGTCATTGCAGCAACAGACTATATGCACAACTACGCCGAGCAAATTCGTCCGTACATGCCCAAGGGCCGTGTTTACCGTGTGCTGGGTACGGATGGCTTTGGTCGTTCGGATACGCGCGCCAAGTTGCGCGAATTTTTCGAGGTGAATCGGTACTACGTCGCGGTGGCCACGCTCAAGGCATTGGCTGACGATGGCAAGGTCGACGCGTCACTGGTGGCAAAAGCCATCACGAAATATGGCATCGATCCGAACAAGCCGAATCCAACCACAGTTTAAAGAGCAAAAAAAGTATAAGCGCGGTAGCCGGGGCGACGAGGATATGCGCAGTAGTTAATCGTCGTCGCCCTTCAACGGTTGTAGTTTCATCGCTGTTGGTGTGTTGCTGCCCTCACCAGAAATACGGAGCAAAAATAATGAGCCACATCGAAGTCAAGGTCCCGGATATTGGTGACTTCAAAGAGGTCGAGGTGATTGAATTGCTGGTCAAGCCGGGCGATACCGTTCAAGCTGAGCAGTCATTGATCACAGTCGAGTCAGACAAGGCGAGTATGGAGATCCCGAGCAGCGCCGCCGGGGTGGTCAAAGAGTTGAAGGTGAAACTCGGTGACAAAGTCTCCGAGGGTTCGCTGGTATTACTGCTGGAAACGTCTGCTGTCTCGGGTTCAACGAGTGCCGCAACGACGGCGCCTGCCGCTACAGTTTCGGCGACCGCATCCACCGCAACCACAACCGCCGCGGGCTCGGGTGCATCGGTGGCTGCGGGTACTGCAGCAAACACGCACGCCGTATCGTCACCTGCGTCATTACCGGCGGCATCACCGGCTACAAATACTGCAACCACAAGCACTGAATCGAATGGAAACAAGCCGCATGCATCACCGTCGGTGAGAAAATTTTCGCGTGAGCTGGGCGTTGATCTCACGCGGGTAGTGGGTAGCGGACCTAAAGGTCGCGTGCTGATTGAGGATGTACAAGCCTTCGTTAAAGGCGTTATGGCCGGTGGTGCCAGTGCACCGGCCGCCAGCGGTGGTGGTGCTGCACTTGGCTTGTTGCCATGGCCGTCGCTTGATTTCTCCAAATTTGGCGAGACCTCGCTTGAGCCGCTGTCGCGTATCAAGAAAATAAGTGGTCCAAATCTGCATCGTAACTGGGTCATGATGCCGCATGTGACACAGTTTGATCAGGCAGACATCACCGAGCTGGAAGAATTCAGAAAAAGTACCAATGAATCGTTGGCCAAATCAGGCGTGAAACTGACCATGCTGGCATTCGTCATCAAAGCCAGCGTCGCCGCACTGAAGAAATTCCCGGCATTCAATGCGTCGCTTGATGCGGGTGGCGAGCATCTGATCCTCAAACATTTTTATAACATTGGTTTTGCAGCTGATACACCGAATGGCTTGGTGGTGCCGGTGATAAAAAATGCGGATCAAAAAGGCTTGTCGCAGATTGCCAAAGAAATGGGCGAGCTGTCCGCGCAAGCGCGTGAAGGCAAGCTCAAGCCTGCCGATATGCAGGGCGCGACCTTCACGATTTCTTCTCTTGGTGGTATCGGCGGCACATCATTTACACCAATTATCAATGCGCCCGAAGTAGCCATTCTTGGTTTGTCGAAATCCGAGATCAAGCCAGTGTGGGATGGCAAGACTTTCGTGCCACGTTTAATGCTGCCGATGTCCCTGTCGTACGATCATCGTGTGATCGATGGCGCCCTCGGTGCGCGTTTCACTGTTTACCTTAGCGAGGTTTTGGCCGATATGCGCAAGACATTGCTGTGAGATTGATCTGCGAGATTGATACTAGCGCAGGGTGCGTTTGCCAAAGTGAATCGCACAGCTGCCCGCTTTGCGACTCATTCGTCACTCAAGCAGGTTCGGACAATCAAGAATAACGGAGTAAACAATGAGCACCATTGAAATCAAAGTGCCAGACATCGGCGATTTCAAGGAAGTTGAAGTGATTGAATTACTGGTCAAAGCGGGCGACACAGTGCAGCCTGAGCAGTCGCTGATTACTGTCGAATCGGATAAAGCCAGCATGGAAATTCCAAGCAGCGCGGGCGGCGTGGTGAAGTCTTTGCTCGTCAAGCTAGGTGATAAGGTGTCCGAGGGCTCGGCGATTTTGGTGCTTGAATCAGCTGAAGGTGCATTGAATGCAAGTCGTTCGGCAGCGTCGACAGCTCCATCTGCAACTGCATCGTCTGCGACGACTTCATCAGCGACATCAACGCAAACAGCGGCCTCTGCGGCGGCGTCCATCGCAGCGTCCGCGGCTACAGCGCCCGTCGCCTCGACTTTTTCAGGTAGTGCAGATATTCAATGTGACACGCTGGTATTAGGAGCCGGGCCGGGTGGATACACGGCGGCTTTTCGTGCAGCAGAC
>JBJTXC010000267.1:0-2142 GCA_046082065.1 Burkholderiaceae bacterium | reverse complement strand
GATCTTGTGCATCATCGCCTTCGGCGAGTACGGTATAGATTGCGGTGATCGCGCCATAGCCGTGACGGCCCACGCCGGTTCGCTCAATCAAATTCGGCAACAACGCAAACACCGAAGGTGGATAACCCTTCGCCGTCGGTGGCTCACCAATCGCCAAACCAATTTCGCGCTGCGCATACGCTACACGTGTCAGGCTGTCCATCAGCATGAGTACGTTCTTGCCTTGGTCACGAAAGTACTCTGCAATCACGTGAGTCAGATGTGTGGCCTTCAAGCGCATGACTGGTGACACATTGGCCGGCGACGCGATGACGACGGATTTAGCGCGACCCTCCGGGCCGAGCACATCATTGATGAACGCTTGTACCTCGCGACCACGCTCACCAATCAGACCAATCACGACCACATCCGCTTCGGCATTACGCGTGATCATGCCAAGCAATGAGCTTTTACCAACGCCAGAACCTGCGACCAAACCAATACGCTGACCACGACCCATGGTGAGCAAGCCATTGATGGCTTTGACACCGACGTCGAGTACTTGGTTGATCGATCCGCGCTCCATCGGATTAATGGGTAAACCAAGCAAGGCGAGTTTGTCTTTGCAATCCGGCTTCGGGCCGCCATCCAGCGGCTCGCCGAATGCATCAATCACGCGCCCGAGTAGCTCGGGGCCTAAGCTCGCTTCGGAAGAATTGGTGAGTACCCGCACCGTGGCACCGGGGCCGATGCCCACGGCTTCGGTAAACGGCATCAGAAACAGTGTCTGATCATTAAAGCCGACCACTTCAGCTTGCACCTTATGGTGACCGGCAAGTGATTCAACTTCGCAGACCGCACCGAGTGGCGCCATGATGCCGCGCGCTTCCAGAGTCATGCCGATCAAACGTACTAAGGTACCGGTATGGCACGCGGGTGGCACCCGAGTGTGCGCGATCAGATGATCAACCACCTCAGCATAATCAAGCATGGCCGTCCGACGGCGCAGCCGTCTCCAGCGTCTTGTCGGTGGCAGCCTCGGGCTTGTCAACGATGGTCACATCATCAACCGCCTGACCCGTTTGCAAACGATCCGATAGACGATCCGACAGACGATTACCACCCGTACGCCAGCTTGGCGCAGGTGCTTGCGAGAGTGATTTCTTGACACCCTCAACGCGACGCTGCATCAAGTCTTCGACCACACTACCGTCAAGCGAAACTCGCACACTACCGCGCTCAAGTAAATTGTCAGGACGTAGTATTAAGCTATCTGCGTATTTTTCTACAGTAGGACGATAAGCCTCTAAATCTTCCGGATGCAGGTGAATGATCACCGCCTTGTCACCGGCTGCATTCAGTTCACGCAAAGCGTTATCGACCAAACGAGCAATCGCTTGCGGGCTTTGCGTGAGCTCACCACGCACCAGCTGCTCGGCCAGATGTATGGTGAATTTTTTCATGGGCTCGAACAAGGCGTCCGGGTTGTAGGCCAGCTGCTGTAGCTGGTCGATCACGGATTGCAGTTGGTCCAGCTTGGCTTGATGTTCGGCCTGGTGTCGTTGCTGCTCTTCAGTTTGGGTTTCTGCGCGGCCTTGTGCCAAACCGGCTGCCAAACCTTCGTCATAGCCTTGCTGATGCGCGATCGGTCGCTCACTATCACGACCCTCATTGCGCCCGGCTTCCAAACCCTCGGCATACGCTTCAGTACGCGCAGCTTCAATTTTTTTTGCCACGGCTTCGTTATCAAGCAAGGAATCTTCGAGTAGCTCAGCCGCCTGCGCTGATACTGTCTCCGGTAGCAGGTGTGCCTCGGTGGCTAATGCGGCGGCTGCGTCTTGATGCTTTTCCGCATGATCTTCGGTCGTGGGCTGCGCTAGCGCTTCTTCATCGCTACCCTCAGCCATGTCAGCTTCATCGGGTAGCGCCGACAGCCCGGCGGTCGCCAATGCGCTGGCAGGATCAGCCGACGACATTTCAGCGACGATAGCGTCAGTGGCAGCAGCAAATGCTTCAATATCACTGCTGTTGGCTGGGTCTACGACTGATTCATCGATCAGCTCACTCGCACCATCAGCGGACGCCGTGGTCGTCACGGTGGAATCAGCAGAGGTGGCGGCGCCGATATCAGCGTCACCATCGGCATCCGTATTTTCTCTAAAA
>JBJTXC010000266.1:0-2347 GCA_046082065.1 Burkholderiaceae bacterium | reverse complement strand
GATGCGAGCAGAAGGATTGGAGATCGTGATGATTGGTCATCGCGGTCACCCTGAGGTCGAGGGCACCATGGGCCAGTCGCATGACGGTATGTATCTCATCGAGACGACTGAAGATATCGAGAAGCTTCAGGTGCGTGACCCGAACCGGTTGGCTTATGTTACGCAGACCACGCTGTCGGTAGACGACACTGCAGAGATTATCGATGCACTGAAGCGCCGCTTCCCCAACGTCGCTGAACCCAAGAAAGGTGATATTTGCTACGCCACCACCAACAGGCAACAAGCAGTGAAATTCATGGCGCCTCAGGTGGACTTATTGATTGTAGTGGGTAGCCCGAGTAGCTCCAATTCAAGCCGACTGCGTGAGGTCGCGCAGAAAAACGGCGTCGAGTCCCACATGGTTGATGATGCGGGTCAGATCAATCCGCTTTGGATTGAAGGTAAAAGCCGAATTGGTGTGACTGCAGGAGCTTCTGCACCCGAGGTGCTGGTGCAGCAGGTGATCGCTCGCCTGAAAGCACTCGGGGTCACATCGGTGCGCGAGCTCGATGGTGTACAAGAGAACGTCACCTTCCCGCTGCCGAAGGGCCTCGCGGCACAAGCTGCGCATCCGTAATCAAGATGGACTTACTTGTCCAGCAGCTGATCAATGGTTTGGTGCTGGGCAGCATGTATGCCTTGATCGCGCTCGGTTACACCATGGTCTATGGTGTATTGAATTTGATTAACTTCGCTCATGGCGATGTGCTGATGATCGGCGCGTTGACAGGTTGGTCGATACTGCAGCTACTGCAGCATTGGGCGCCCGAGTGGCCCGGATTAATCAAGTTAGCCATCGCGATCGTCGGAGCTATCCCGATATGCGTTATCGTCAGCTTGCTGATTGAGCGCATTGCTTATCGTCGCCTGCGCAATGCCCCGCGGTTAGCACCTTTGATTACGGCCATCGGTGTGTCGATTCTGTTGCAGACGCTCGCGATGATGCTATGGGGCCGAGACCCCCTACCTTTCCCGCAGGTGTTACCCGTTGAGCCATTGCACGTAGCAGGTGGTTTGATGACACCGACACAGCTACTGCTATTGCTGTTGGCGTTCACGTCCATGGTCATCCTGACCTTGGTCGTTGAGCGAACCCGTATCGGTCGTGCGATGCGGGCGGTTGCCGAGAACCCGCGAGTCGCGGCGCTGATGGGTGTCGACGCTAATCGCGTCATTATGCTGACCTTTGCGATCGGTGCGACCTTGGCAGCGGTTGCCGGCGTGATGTGGGCGGCCAACTATGCGTCAGCGCAGTTTGCGATGGGTTTTGTGCCCGGGCTGAAAGCGTTCTCGGCAGCGGTACTCGGCGGCATCGGCAATATCTACGGCGCCATGCTGGGGGGAATTTTGCTTGGTCTAATAGAAAGCCTCGGCGCGGGCTACATTGGTGATTTAACTGCGGGTGTGCTGGGTAGTCATTACCAAGATATTTTTGCTTTCATTGTGCTGATTTTGGTGCTTACGCTCAGACCATCAGGTTTGATGGGGGAGCGCGTTGCCGACCGATCATGAGTCTGATGGCATGAGCGCTGGCAACGTCCGTTTTTCTTCGCGCGCCCAAATGGCGCTGTTGATCATCGCGATCCTGATATTTCCGTTTGTTGCTGCGCCGTTTGGAAATGCCTGGGTGCGTATTGCCGATGTAGCGCTTCTATACATCATGCTTGCGCTTGGTCTCAACGTGGTGGTGGGCTTCGCCGGCTTGCTCGACCTCGGCTATGTCGCATTCTTCGCGATCGGTGCTTATCTCGCAGGCTTATTGGCGTCACCACAGTTCGCTGCAACCATCGAATCACTGCAAATGGATTTTCCCACGGCGGGTATCTGGGTTGCCGAGCTGTTCGGGCCAGTGATTGCGGCGCAAGGTATGCATCTGTCTGTTTGGCTCATCATTCCCTTGGCGGCATTGGTTGCGGGTATTGCCGGTGCCTTGCTCGGTGCCCCGACACTCAAGCTGCGTGGCGATTACCTCGCGATCGTGACACTAGGGTTTGGCGAGATCATTCGTATCTTCATGAATAATCTCAATGCACCCGTCAATATCACGAATGGTCCGCAGGGCATCAACTTGATTGATCCGATTCGGATCGGTTCGGTGTCATTTGCCGGTGAGGCCGGTGTGGTCAGACTGGGTGAGTTCGCTATACCTTCGGTCAATGCGTATTACTACCTATTCCTGCTGCTCTGTATCGCGACTATTATTTTTTCATACCGCCTGCAACATTCTCGATTAGGCCGTGCCTGGATAGCGATCCGTGAAGACGAAGTAGCAGCCAGGGCGATGGGTATCCATGTGCGCAATATGAAG
>JBJTXC010000265.1:0-2834 GCA_046082065.1 Burkholderiaceae bacterium | reverse complement strand
CGACAGATTCGCATCGAAGGCACCGTCGAGCGTGTTGAGGCGGAAGAGAGTGATGCTTACTTCGGTATTCGTCCAATCAAAAGTCGGATTGGTGCAATCGCCTCCGCGCAGAGTCGACCGATCGCTAGCCGCACACAGCTTGAGCAGCAGTTTAACGAGGCCGAGGCGCAGTTTGGCGAACAGCCCCCGCGACCTGCGCACTGGGGTGGTTATCGACTCAAGCCCGAGTGGATCGAGTTCTGGCAAGGAAGGCGCTCCCGTTTGCATGATCGCATTGCGTATCAGCGTCGTGCCGACGGTGCCTGGTCACGTCAACGGCTGCAGCCTTGACCATCAGTGCATACCCATCACCGTCGTCAATGAATCATGGTGCAAGCTGGATGCATCAGTGTTGAGCACAGTGCTGACCACCTTTGTGCTCTGACGATACATAGATCAATATCAATTTGCTGATACGCCGCCACCCGCAAAGTCCTGCGCGGGAGGTACTCTATGTGGTGGCAAAAAAAACTTGACCGCAGGGTCGATCGTGTAAGCACGCAGCTCGGCATTCCGCTTCGGCTCACACTCTGGAATGGTCATCAGCTTGATCTTGGCGGTAACCAGCCCGAGGTCACGATTCATGTACCAAGACCCGCGTCGCTCCCCTACCTGCTAAAGCCCTCGCTAGACTCACTCGGTCGGGCTTACATCGAGGGCAAGCTCGAAGTGGAGGGGAGACTGCAAGCAATTGTCCAGATCGCTCATCAGCTTGCAGAACTCGGCAGTCGTCAACGCACTCGCCTGGGCAAGCTATTCATTCCGCGTTCGCACAGCAGAACACAAGATGCGCGTGCCATTGCTTACCACTATGATGTTTCAAACGCATTCTATGCAGCGTTTCTTGATCCTGCCATGGTGTATTCCTGCGCCTACTTCGAGCATGGTGATGAAGATCTGACCACGGCTCAAGAGAAAAAAATCGACCATATTCTGAACAAGATCTCAATCAAGCCGGGGCAGACCCAGCTTGATATCGGTTGTGGCTGGGGAGCCTTGGTGATTCGAGCCGCACAACGATACGGCGCTCAATGCATTGGTATCACGCTCTCGGCGCAGCAGCAAGCATGGGCCAACGAGCGAATCAAGCTGCTCGGGCTACAAGATCAGATTCGCATTCAATTGCTCGACTATCGCGATGTTCATGGCCAATACGATCGAATCACCAGCGTAGGCATGTTTGAGCATGTGGGCCTAAAAAATCTGCCGAAATATTTCCGAAAACTGAATGACCTACTCGCCGTCGATGGATTGATGATGAACCATGGCATCTGCACCACCAACACGGATCATCGTACCGCTCGCTATGGTGCAGGCGAGTTTATCTCGCAGTATGTATTTCCTCAGGGGGAGTTACCGCACATTGGCTCGGTGCTACGCGCAATGCAAGACGGTGGTCTTGAAACTATCGATGTAGAGAATCTGCGCCGACATTACGCTCGCACCTGCACGCTATGGGCAGACAACTTCGAGCGCAACGATGCGCTGATCCGTACCTTGGTCGACAATAAAACCTATCGCATCTGGCGAATTTATCTGGCTGGCTGTGCGCACGCGTTTGAGCATGACTGGGTCGCGCTGTATCAGGTGCTATGTGGCAAGGCAGGCAGCGCATCGGGCACATTGCCTTGGTCACGTCGCCATATGTATTCCTGAAACCCGGAACGGTGCTTTACTTTTTCGCCAGTCGCTCGCCAAACACTTTTCTGAATTTTGTGACTTTAGGTTCAACCACAAAAACACAGTAGGACTGCAGCGGATTGTTGACGAAATAATTCTGGTGATAAAGCTCGGCGCGATAAAACACCGGCGCTTCGGCGAGCTCAGTCACGATCGGCCCATCCCAAACATGCGCCATGTCACTGATCACTTGTTTGGCGGTTGCCATCTGTTCGGCATGATGGGTGTAGATCACTGATCGATACTGCGTACCAACATCATTGCCTTGACGGTTGAGCGTGGTCGGATCGTGAATCGTAAAAAATACTTCAAGCAAATCGCGGTAGCTGACCTGGGTCGGATCAAAGTGTATCTGCACCACCTCGGCATGACCCGTTGAACCTTGGCACACCGCCTCATAACTCGGGTTGAGTACATGACCACCGCTGTAGCCCGACTCAACCAATGAGACACCGCGTATCTGCTGATACACCGCCTCCAAACACCAGAAGCAGCCGCCACCGAGTGTTGCGATCTGTTGATTCATGAACTACCCCTAAATAATGAATGCGACTGCAAGCGAGCGATCCGTCAAGAGCCGGTATCGGATACGGGATCGGTCGCCGCAAACTGCAGTACGCGATGATCTCGGAGCGAGGGCAATACAATTTCTCGAAGAATCTCTGTACTGAAAATTTTCTGATCGACGAATGTCTTGCGCGGCGCCGCGGGCAAACCATCGCACAGCTGATCTAGACTGTATGCATGAAACTCAAGCGCTGCATCCGGTAGCCACAATGCCTTCGCGGACGAGGCTTGATTGCTTAGCGTCGGCTCATGATGACTCCAACTAGCCAATAGCTCATGCAGCTCATGTAGCTTATATAGCGGATGGGCGGGATGGTCGGATGCTATGACGTTCGACGCCCACAGATCTGTAATGACCTGTACGGGTTCATACGTCGCCAGCAAGCGAGCAGTCTGCGCCGCCGACATCGCTTCGATAGGTAGCAGGGTGGCACCGATACGCAGCAATGAAAAATACAGCACGATCGCATCCGGGTGACCACACCCGACATACGCCACCCGATCACCCGCCCGCACACCCCATTCGCCGAATAGCCTTGCTGAACCAC
>JBJTXC010000264.1:0-7160 GCA_046082065.1 Burkholderiaceae bacterium | reverse complement strand
CAGCATCGGTTGGGTGATCTCCCGCTCGCCGTGGTGTCACCTGATGACGGTGGTGTGAAGCGTGCGGCATTGTTTCGGCAGCGCGTAGCGCAACGACTAGACCGAGACGTCACGATGGGCTATGTCGAGAAATTTCGCAGTGGTGGTGTGCTCACTGGCGAGCTATTGGTGGGCGAGGTCAGCGGACGGCAGGTGCTGCTGTTTGACGACTTGATCAGCAGCGGTCAGACCATGCTGCGCGCAGCGAAGGCATGTCAGCAGCATGGCGCGGCATCGGTCTGGGCTTGTGCGGCGCATGGCCTGTTCAATGCCCATGCCGCCAATGTTTTTAGCGACCCGGCCATATTGCGTGTTTTTACGACCGACAGCGTGCAACTGTCCTCGAATACGGTGAGTGCATTCGCAGATAAGCTGGAAACGATCAGTTGCGTGCCCATGCTGGCCGAAGCCATCTGGCGTTGTCACACCGGCGGCTCGCTGGTCGAACTCATGCAAGGTTGAATAAAAGCCGATGTGAGCTACGTGCTTGAGCGCGAGTTGCAGCCATTGATCCGCCCGATCCAGCCATTCATGACGGGAACGATGACCCGGATTAGTTAAATGCGCCATGGCCAGCCGCGCGCGTATCGCGGCGCGTAACGACTGATAAAAGTGTACGAGTGCAGGCGGTGGATAGTCACCTGTGATCTTCTGGTAGTGCTGTAGCAGGCGATGCGCCACAGCTTCACCTGCCAACCGTTCGCAATCCAGCGCGAGAAAGGCTATCTCATCCGCGCAGTCGAGCTGGCGCAGTGACTCGGAAAATTCCAGACAATCAATCGCGCCGACTGTATCGCTATCAGCATCCCATACAAATACATGTTCGGCACGTAAATCACCGTGGCCTTCGACCATGCGCCCCGCCGTAATTCTTTGCTCAATCCAATTTGCATGCTTGAACAAAAAATCACGCTGCGCCGTACATAGCGCCTGATTTTTTGCTCGCACTGCCACTTGTGCCGCTACAGGCAAAAACCACTCACCATGATTCAGCAGGGCACCTTCATTCAACTCAATCTGGTGACGTAGCGCGCGACACCATGCCTCGGTTGTTGGATGCAAAGCAGGCAGGCCAAGATGAAATTGCGCAATACGTTTAGCAATTTTTTCTAGAAGTTTGTCATTGACAACACCCTGCAGCAGTTGGGTGCGTAACATCGCGGCCTCGGGTAAACGCTGCATTCGAATAACGCAATCAATCAGCTCAATACCAGAACCCAACCGCAATGCGCCATCCGCATCTCGCCAGATGGATTCAACCCCCAAATAAATCGAAGGCGCCAGACGTTGGTTGAGGCGCAGTTCTTCATGGCAGGCATGACAGCGCGCCGCGACCGTTCTGAAATCGAGGTAGGGGTTGTGCAGGTTTTTTTTCAGCTTGAACGCCTGTGCACCGGCCAAGAACACCCAAGACATCTGCGTCTCGATTGGCTCGACGGTTGTCACCGACGAACCATAGGTATCGGGCTGACAAAGAAAATGCAACGTCGCTGGGTCGGTCAAGGCGGGTGGTCGCAGCAAGCAGTTATAGCGGGCGTTCTGAGCCGGCATGCTCGGCGGGCAGTGACCGCTAGCGGTCGGGGCCGGGGCGCCGGCCGTGGCCACCAGACCCACCGAGTACGGGTTTGAATCATGGGCTTGGGTGTCGGTTGCAGGGTGTGCGCTGGCTCAGCGTTGGGCTCGTCGCCAATAAATTTATTGCGGCGCAGCAGCTTGCGTACAATCAAGGCTTTTCGCCCGCGCCGGGGCTGATCAAGCCGACGCCAACGGGTGCCACCCTCCCTGATTCAGTCCGATGAAAAAGATCCGCAAACTGCTGGTTGCCAATCGCTCCGAAATCGCCATTCGGGTGATGCGTGCCGCCACCGAACTGGGCATCCGCACCGTTGCTGTTTATGCCGCCGAAGATCGCTTCGCGCTGCATCGCTTCAAAGCCGATGAAAGTTATCTGGTGGGTGAGGGCAAGAAGCCGATCGCAGCGTATCTGGATATTGACGACATCATCCGCATTGCGCTCGAGGCAGGCGTGGATGCGATTCATCCCGGCTATGGGTTTTTGTCGGAGAACCCGGATTTTGCCGAAGCTTGTAGTGCCAACGGAATTGCATTTATTGGCCCGCAACCTGAGGTGATGCGCACGCTCGGCAACAAGGTCGCAGCGCGCAATGCGGCGATTGCCGCAGGCGTACCGGTGGTGCCTGCGACCAAGGCCCTGCCAGATGACATCGCCCAAGTGAAGGCGATGGCGGCCGAGGTGGGCTACCCCTTGATGCTGAAAGCCAGCTGGGGCGGCGGTGGGCGTGGTATGCGCGTGATCGAGTCTGAAGCCGAGCTACCGTCTCAGCTTGAAGTCGCGCGGCGCGAAGCAGCAGCAGCGTTTGGGAATGACGAGATGTATCTCGAAAAACTGGTGCGTCGTGCGCGCCATGTCGAGGTGCAGATTTTGGGGGATACCCAGGGCAATTTGATTCATTTGTTCGAGCGAGATTGCTCGGTACAACGACGCAATCAAAAAGTAGTCGAACGCGCACCGGCGCCTTATCTCGATAGCGCAGGGCGCACCGAATTATGTGAATCTGCGCTGAAGCTTGGTCGTGCAGTGAATTACACCCACGCCGGCACCGTTGAATTCTTGATGGATGCCGACAGCGGCAAGTTTTACTTCATCGAGGTGAATCCACGCATTCAGGTAGAACACACCGTGACCGAGCAGGTGACGGGTGTCGATATCGTGAAATCGCAAATTCGCGTGACTGAGGGTCTGGCGATCGGTCAGCAAGACGAGGGCGGGGCGCGCATACCGCTGCAACACGAGGTGAGCCTGAATGGCCGCGCCTTGCAATGCCGGGTCACGACCGAAGATCCGGAGAATAATTTCACGCCTGACTATGGACGATTAACCGCATATCGCAGCGCATCCGGTTTCGGTATTCGTTTGGATGGCGGCACCGCGTATTCCGGCGCGGTGATCACGCCGTATTACGACTCCTTGCTGGTCAAGGTGACCGCATGGGCACCAACAGCCACCGAGGCTGCCACCCGCATGGATCGCGCGCTACGCGAGTTTCGAATTCGTGGTGTCTCGACGAATTTGCAGTTTCTTGAAAACGTCATTAATCACCCGCTGTTTTTATCGGGTGAGTGCACCACGCGCTTTATTGATACCACGCCAGAGCTGTTTAAATTTGCCAAGCGCGCGGATCGCGCGACGCGACTACTGCGATTTATGGGCGATGTCATCGTCAACGGTAATCCGGAGATGAAAGGCCGTAAAGGCTCGGACATTATTCTGCCGCATGCACCGCTACCTAAAACGGGTCGTCATTTGCCGATTCAACCCGGCTCGCGCGACAAGCTGAAAGAACTCGGCGCCGAGCGATTTGCGATTTGGATGCGCGAACAGAAGCAGGTGCTGATCACTGACACCACCATGCGCGATGCGCATCAGTCTTTGTTTGCAACCCGCATGCGCACCGCAGACATGATTGCCATTGCGCCTTACTACGCAAAGCTGTTGCCGGGCTTGTTTTCTATGGAGTGCTGGGGCGGGGCCACCTTCGATGTGGCGATGCGCTTTTTGAAGGAAGATCCGTGGGACAGGCTGTCGCAGCTACGCGAGGCGGTGCCGAATATTTTGTTTCAGATGCTGCTGCGCGCATCGAATGCAGTCGGCTACACCAACTATGCCGACAATGTGGTGCGCTATTTCGTGCAACAGGCCGCCGAAGGTGGCGTTGATGTATTCCGTGTGTTTGATTCGCTCAATTGGGTCGAGAACATGCGGGTGGCGATTGATGCCGTGTGTGAAACCGGCGCGCTGTGTGAAGGTGCCATCTGCTACACCGGTGATCCATTTGACCCCACGCGCAGCAAATACAGCCTGCAGTATTACGTGACCATGGCCAAGGCGCTCGAGAAAGCTGGCGTTCATATCCTCGGTATCAAAGATATGGCTGGGGTGTGCCGACCGAATGCGGCGCGTGCTTTAGTCAAAGCCCTGAAAGAAGAAGTCGGTTTGCCGATTCATTTTCATACTCACGATACCAGCGGTATCTCGGCGGCGAGTGTGCTGGCTGCAATTGAATCAGGTTGCGATGCAGTTGATGCAGCGATGGACGCAATGAGTGGGCTCACCGCACAACCGAACCTTGGCTCGATTGTCGCTGCGCTCGAACATACAGACAAAGACCCGCAGCTACCCAAGCAAGCCCTGTTCGCGGTGTCTCAGTATTGGGAAGGTGTGCGTCGCTACTACGCCCCATTCGAGGCAGATATTCGTTCGGGTACGTCGGATGTATACCGTCACGAGATGCCGGGGGGTCAATACACCAACTTGCGTGAACAGGCGCGCGCGATGGGCATCGAGCATCGCTGGAATGAAGTGTCGCAAGCCTATGCCGACGTGAACCAACTGTTTGGCGATATCGTGAAAGTGACGCCTACCTCCAAGGTGGTTGGCGATATGGCGCTATTCATGGTGGCGAATGATTTGACCCCGGCAGATGTCACCAACCCCGATAAAGAAATCGCTTTTCCCGAGTCGGTGATCTCTTTGTTCAAAGGTGAGTTGGGTTTTCCGCCGGATGGATTTCCCAAGGCACTCGAGAAAAAAGTACTCAAGGGCGGTAAGCCACTGGAAGGACGCTACGGCGCGAATGTGCCGCCTGTTGACCTTGAGAAAACACGCGAGAGCGCTGAAAAAGCAGTCGATCGAAAAATCAGCGATCAGGAGCTGGCGTCTTACCTGATGTATCCGAAAGTGTTCACCGACTACGCACAGCATAAACGTGCGCATGGCGATGTCTCGGTGCTACCAACGGATGTGTTCTTCGAAGGGCTGAAAGATGGTCAGGAGATTTCGGTCAGCATCGATAAGGGCAAGACGCTGGTGATTCGTCTGGTCGGCCGCAGTGAGATCGAAGATGAGGGTGTCAGCAAGTTATTTTTCGAACTGAATGGTCAGCCGCGCATGGTGCGTGTGCAGCACGCTGGTGTGGTGTCTGCGGTCACGCATCCGAAAGCGGATGAGGGTAACCCCAAGCATATTGGCGCGCCCATGCCCGGAATGGTGGTGACCGTTGCAGTACAGGCCGGCCAGAAAATCGCCAAAGGCGATCCGCTGGTATCGATCGAAGCCATGAAAATGGAAACCATGATTCGTGCCGAAGCCGATGGTATCGTCAAGCAGGTGTATGTCAAACCAAGTGCTGTGGTGGCGGCTAAAGATTTGCTGGTTGAGCTTGGTGCTTAGAACCGTTCTCATTGACTCGACGGCATGTTGCTGCCGATACCTCAAGCGGATGAATGAGACGTGCTAAATCGTGTAAATTTTGTGCGGGTCTTGTTGCGGCAACTCAGCATACCTATCTGAACAAACCAAATCTCTAGCGTTTCTTGTTAGCGAGCTGTATTGCAGAGTTTGATCAGTCAACTTGCTCGCTATACGATGAAGCCTGAACGTAACTCGTTCCCGCCGCAGCCATGGTGGTTGAATCCGCCGCCGGCAACCGACCCTGTCCTCGGCCTGAGCGCACAGCAAGCCGCAGAGATGCGTCGACGCTACGGCGAAAACCGCTTTGTGCAAAGACGCGAGCCGCCCCTTTGGTGGCAGTATCTCGCCCACTTTCGCAATCCCCTCGTCCTGATCTTGCTGCTGGCCAGCGTAGCGTCTGCGGTGCTGGGCGAGTTGGCGAATTTTTTTATCATCAGCGTGATTGTGCTTGCCAGTGTCACGCTGGATTTCTTTCAAGAGCACCGCGCACGCAAGGCTGCAGAAAAATTACGAGAATCGATAGCACTACGTACCCGCGTGATCCACAATGGCATCGAACAAAGCATCGCCGTCAGTGAGGTGATGCCGGGCGATCTGGTACTACTCAAAGCGGGCGATTTAGTACCGGCCGATGGCCTCCTGGTTGAGGCGCGTGATTGTTTCGTCAATCAGTCTGTGCTCACCGGTGAGTCGTATCCGGTCGAGAAATATGCGCTGGAACGGCAAACATTACACGCCGCTGCAAATACCAATAATCACGTTGAGCGGTTCGATTTGCAGTCGGCAACCCATGCATTATTCATGGGCACGTCGGTGGTATCCGGTAGCGCAAAGCTATGCATCGTCCGTACCGGCTCAACGACGCAGATCGGTTTGATCGCGGAGCGACTGTCGACCACCGAACCCATCAGCACATTTGAACGAGGTGCACGTAAATTCAATGTGCTGATTCTTCGCCTGACTATTAGCATGGTGTTATTTGTGCTGATGGTGAACCTGCTGTCACACAAACCCTGGTTGGAATCTTTTTTGTTTGCGGTAGCCCTCGCGGTGGGTCTCACACCCGAATTGTTGCCGATGGTGGTGTCGGTTACGGTGGCACGCGGCGCATTGCGTATGGCGAGCGAGCAAGTGATTGTGAAGCGACAGAGCGCAATTCAAGATCTGGGCTCGATGGATGTGCTGTGTACCGATAAAACCGGTACGCTGACCGAAGCAAAGATACAAATGGAATCGCATACCGATCCATTTGGCCGAAATAGCGATCAGGCACTCGAGTTTGCCTATTTGAATAGCTGGTTCGAGAGTGGTCTGCGTAATCCCATGGATGAGGCGATCCTCGCACATCAAAAAATCGATATCACTGGCTGGCAAAAAATTGACGAAGTCCCGTTTGATTTCGAGCGACGGCGAGTATCGGTGCTGCTGGAGAAAAATAATCAACGCTATTTGGTTGTCAAAGGTGTGCCAGAAGAAATTTTAAAGTTATGTACCTGTGTCGATTCATCAGACCAGTTGCTCGCGCTGGATGAATCTGTGCGTCATCAAATCGGTACGGTTTATCACACCCAGGAAGATCGCGGCTACCGCGTCCTAGCCATTGCATACAAGCGTGTCGATGCCGACCATCCGCACGCAGTGGTGGATGACGAGTCCGCGCTGGTATTGGCAGGTTTTGCGGCGTTTCTCGACCCGCCGCGTGAAAGCGCCCGGCAAGCGCTACACGATCTGCAAAAGTCTGGAGTGGCCGTTCATGTGCTGACGGGTGACAGTGATCGGGTCACCCGGCGCGTATGTGAGGTGCTTGATTTGCCCATCAACGGCCTGGTGCTGGGTTCGGAAATCGAGC
>JBJTXC010000263.1:0-3431 GCA_046082065.1 Burkholderiaceae bacterium | reverse complement strand
CCAACTCGTCGTTGCTGATGCGCACCTCGATAGGCTCGCGCTCTTCATATGATCGATGGTACGCCGCATTCACCAGCGCCTCCTCGATCGCGGCATAGGGGAAGTTCCAGACGCGTGTGGCTTCGGCTCGGTCCGGATGCTTGATGACTGTCTCGCGCAAGAAGTTACGCTGGATGTAGTTCAACGCCTCACATGTCATTCTGGCGAGTGGGCCCTTGAAAATCTTTTCTTCAAAACGATCACCCCCTGCGCCCTCAGGAAACCAGACCACATCAATCTGGACGCCTGGGAAGAACCGCTCGGGTGTCTCATTGAAAAAAAGCAAGCCCACATTCTTGGGCAGAGGTGATTGGCTGGGTCCACCCGCCACATTGATCTGCCGCGCCAGCGCATCTAACGAAAGTCCTGGCGCATCATTTGCCAGATCACTTCCCACCTCCTGCAAGAAAGCCTGCATCAGCGGTTTAGACAAATCATCGATCCGTGCAGACTGGTTATAACGGTCATCAAATGGCACCTTGGCCGCAAGGCTCAACAATTCTTGCTCGGTCTCGCCCTTAGCCTCGACCGTGTTGCTGTAACGCCGTATGTAATAGCGCCATATCTTTTTATTGGCGGTGATCGCCTCCGGCGCTTTGTAGGGTCGGTTCTGACCACCGGGCGCCCAAAGCACGATCAGCTTTCGGTTCTCGACTTCCTCAATGCTCAGTACCGGGAAATACAGCGGCTGAATCAACTGACAGGCCGCCAATAAATCCTGCTGTATCTTGTCAAGCTGGTTGTCGGCCAGACCTGACGGCGGAAACAACGGTTGACCATTGGCGTCACAATCCTACCCGATCACCACATATCCGCCACCAAGGTTTTCAAAGTCGTTGGCAAAGGCGCATAAGGTTCGGATGATCGCGTCAGGATTCCAGCCGGTCTTGTACTCAATGCGCTCGCTCTCGACTGTACGTTGGCGTAGCAGGTCGGCGACGTTGATGGGAAGCTTGGCGCTCAAGATATTTCCAGTTTAGCGGTTTTCTAAACACTGAAAAAAGCAAGTACAACTCGACGAGCAAAATTTTTCAAACTTTCAGATGGTATTGATGCTCAAAGAAGTCACTGACTAGACTCACCACTTCTGACTAGACTCACCACGACAGACAGTACAGACGAATGGCAAGTCGGTGCGAAAAATCTTGACTGAAGCTAGCGGCTCTTTATTAGAGCTTCTTGTAACTGAGTAGCGTCATACGCATTACCCCACCCTGAAAAAATCTCGCAGTCGTCGGCTCGCTCCGCTCTAACTGCACCAGGCCAACGTCCGGGCAATACCATTCTAGGTTGGTCAGTGGCGTTTCTTTGTAAGTCATTTCACGCTCGTGCCAAACATTCATCGGTGCCACGCCCTTGATTAATACGCAGCCGCTGAAGTCTCCCGCGGGCGTGCTCACCTTCTGATCGGTCGCCTCGACCGCATAGGTCATGGTCAGATCACGAAATCGATCAACATATTTGAATTCCTGCGGCCACTCATTTCTGCGTTTTAAAAAATACGGTACCGCGCTGACGGTCCATTTTTCTTCTTTGGTGAGCTTGGCCGGAATCACCGTTCGCGGCACACGATCGAGCACCGCCACTTTATCGTTCGGGGTACGGCTGGCAATTCGATGCACCCCTTTGTCGTCGATCTTCAACCAGTAATCATTGCCGTAATCACTACGGCGACGCCAGGTTTCCACACCATTCAAATCGACCTTGCCCAGATTGCTCATGGTGATGGTTGATCGATCAACGTAGGGCTCGGGCGCGTCGTAACTAATCTCGATGCGATAAGTCCAGCGCATCCCTTCAGCCAGCGGAAACAGCGGATTATCGTTGGCCGGCTTGTCACAACCGGACAGCAACATGCATGACGCGATCGCAGTCAGCATCATGCTGCTTCGGTAGAAAGATTTTTGCGCTGGCATTTTATTTCTCGGGCACTTGCGGTGACGGCAGATCCATAATCTTGATCTCTTGCTCGTCCTTGCCGGGGTTCAGCCAACTCGGGCCAGTGCCCTGCCCCGATTTTGCTTCTGCGGTACCCATCTGACTGATACCGCGCTGACCTTTTTTCATACCCTCATTAATGCGCTCATGCAGCGCGCGCATATAGGGCAACTTGTAGCCGCGTGGCTCGAGCTGTCGCCGACCTTCTTCAATCGGTGTCACCCACAAATAAAGTGCGCCGGCATATTTAGGGGTTGGCTCTTCGACGACTGCAGCGATCAACAAAAAGCGCGCCGGCAAGGGGTCACTGCTTGGATAACCAACCACGCTCATCACTGCGCTGTATCCATAAAAATAAAATGCGCACACACCCAAAGTCAGCGCGGCTTTCAACCAACGCGGCCAGCCGGAAAAAACCAGCGCCAGCGCAAATAGAAAGACGAAGATGGCAAACGCAATAATCAGAGTCAGGGTCATGTGAGCGACTTCGCTAAAGATTTCGGAATGGTATTGATATTGGTAACGGCACCACTCGGGTCAATGGTGAAACGTACTAGCGTCGCTTCTTTACCGCGCCCCTCAAGCGTGGTTTGGCCATAAAACACGACCTCGGCCTTGGGGTTAACCTTGATCACAGTGAGCGTCGCCTCGACCGGCTTACCGGCTTTCGGATCATTCAACTCCAACTCTTTGGTCTCGTAGTAGTGCACGTTGGCGACATACTCACCCGGGATAATGCTGCGTATGGTGGTGACTTCCTGGCGGATCGGATTCACAACTTTTTTGCCATTCACCAGAATCGTATTGTTGGCGTTACCGCGATCATCGCGGTCAAGATGCATTAGGCTAGCTTCGCGATTGCGAAACCACACCACTTCACCCGATGGCCCTTGCGTCCACAAGTCAAGGTCATTGGGGTCATTGTCTGGCCAGGATAGCGTGATGATGAATTCCGCCTTGGCGGGAATATCACCACTCTTTTGCGCCTTGGGGTTAATCGATAAAAAAGCGATGATGAAGCAGAATACGAACGCGATCAGCATGTTGAACAACATGTCGTACATCGGATCGACTTCCTGCTCACGAGATCGCTTGCGGTTGGCCATGATGCTGCCCTAGGCCTTGATCTGCAGACCGTGGCTTTGCGCGCGCGCCACCAGCTCATCAGCAAATCGATCTAAACGCGTCAGCTGCATGCCAAGCAGGATATTGGCCACCAAACCCACCATCGTCGTCAACAGAGCGACCCCGAGACCCGTGGTGAGCTCGCGCAGCATGTCTTGCGCTTGTGATTGATCGAAGCTTTGCATATGGCCGATCTGCATCGCCAGCATCGAGAAACCGATCACCTTGCCAAGCAAGCCGAGCTTCAATTGCAAGCCATTCACCCACCATGCGGTTGAATGAGGACCATGGGTTTTTTCGGACAATAAATCCATCGGCGCCCCAGAGTC
>JBJTXC010000262.1:0-4997 GCA_046082065.1 Burkholderiaceae bacterium | reverse complement strand
TCAGCTTTCTGAAAATACATTCAAAAGATTCAGTTCATCATAGGCCACAAATTAAATTCTACTAATTTAGTGCTGTTAATTTAGTGCTGTTAATTTAGTGCTACTAATTAATTGCTGATAATTTAATCCCGCATATCAAATTGAGCCTATAAAATTTCAACGCTGACATCGTACTGAAAAAATAGGCTAAAAATTCTTCTACTCAGCAACGATAGCAGCCTGTTTTAATTCATATTCGCTTGCAATGGCGAGCGTCTGCAAATGAATCGCGACTGTATCCTCGATGCGGTGACCATAACCACCGGCCATCGCAATCGCCACCGGCAGATCGCGCGACTTTGCTGCATCAAGTACAACACGGTCGCGTTGTGCGAGGCCCGCCATACTCAAACTGAGCCGACCAAGACGATCACCTTCAAACGGATCAGCACCCGCCAGATAAATAATCAGTTGCGGGTCAAAACGATTGAATAACTCATCGAGTGCCCCATCGAGTTGCATCAGGTAGTGATGATCATCAGTCCCATCTGCCAGCGCTATATCCAAATCGCTGCTGGCCTTGGCAAACGGGTAGTTGTTTTGTGCGTGCAGCGATAGTGTGAATATCGAGTCGTCGCGCGCAAGAATCGATGCCGTGCCATCGCCCTGATGAACATCCAGATCAATGATCGCAACCTTGGTCACGCGCCGCTCAGCCTGCATCAAGCGCGCTGCGATCGCGGCATCATTGAACACACAAAATCCCTGACCGCGATCCGCGTGCGCGTGATGCGTGCCACCTGCCAGGTTAACTGCAACGCCATGCTGCAACGCTGAACGACAAGCCGCAATAGTGGCGCCGGAGGAACGGCGCGAGCGTTCTACCATCGCCTCTGACCAAGGAAAACCGATCGCACGCTGCTCGTCGAGCGATAACGCACCACTGCTCACGCGATGAATGTAATGCGGGTGATGCGCCAGCGCGATCACCCCATCTGTTGTGGTGGGGGCTTCGTGGCAGCGCAGTGCTGGAATCTGCTCAACCGCCTGGTCACGCAGCATCCGGTACTTAGCCATCGGGAAGCGATGGCCCGGTGGCAGCGGCAGAACAAAGCAATCGCTGTAGAACGCATCCACGGCATCAATCGCTATTCAACGCTGTACTGCTGATTCAGCGCATCCAAACCCTCAAGCATGCGTGCGTAAGCAAGCGCGACTTGTGAAGGCTCGCCTTTGACACCAAGTTCGATATGACGCCGTCTGCCATTCTCGGCAACACTCGGCAAGCTGAACACCTTGACACCTTCGAACTCGGTTTCAATTGCTTCCATCAGCGGGGTCAGCGCTGACTCGATACCGTCCACCACAATCACTGCCTTTTCAAGATGCTTCACTGCATGAAACAAATGCGAATGGTGCGTATCCAATGCCCAAACCATCATGGGCTCAGCCATCACGGGAAATCCCGGTACAAAATAATGTCTCCCGCCATGGATGCCTGCCAGCGAGAAGCCGGGAATTTTATTGAACGCGTTCGGGACAATTTCAGCCCCGGCAGGAAACTCACCCATCTTGAGCCTGTGCTGGTTCTCAGCCGAATTCAAATCAGCTTTGATCGGATCTTTATCGGCCATCTCGATGATGCGCTGCTGAATCAGCGCTTTCGCCTCAGGGTGGAGTACGAGCGGTAAGCCAACGGCATCTGCAGCGCACTGCCGGGTGTGATCATCGGGTGTCGCACCGATACCGCCGCAGCAAAACACAATATCTTCACTCGTCAGCGTGCGCTGCAAGGTTGCGGTAATTCGCTGCGGATCATCACCAATATATTCAGCCCAAGCCAGCGACAAGCCACGCTCACCGAGTAGCTCGATAATTTTTGCCAAGTGCTTATCGCTGCGACGACCGGAAAGAATTTCGTCGCCGATGATGATGATGCCAAATGCCATGGTTACGATTCGTTGGGTACTGCTACTCGCCAGTTAATCCGAAAGCGCCATCAATCCATCAAAGAGCTTTTGTTCAAACGCGTCAACCATCGATCAGAATGACATGCACGCGGTAGGGTCCATGTGCACCCAGTACGATGGTTTGTTCGATATCGCCAGTGCGCGATGGGCCGGAAATGAAATTCGTCGCACGCGGTAATTCGCCTCGCTCTTGCTTGGCTAAAGCGAATGCCTCTTCCATCGAGCCCACAATGCGAGATACCGGCAACAGCGCAATATGCGTCTCGGGCAACAGCGCTGCAGAAGAGTAAGTCTCAGGGCCGGACAGCAGCATCAGGGTGCCGGTCTCTGCGATGGCACAGAAGCAGCCGGTCATACCGACCAAATCTTCGTTAACGGGTTTGCGAAACGCCACGTCGATACCACTCGCTTGCCACGGCAAATCGGCGAGCGTGCGCCAGGCGATTGCCTGCCGCACAATGCCAAGACCATCCAAGTATCGGGCGACCGCAGCCGGCACATCAGCGGCTTGCGCCACCCTGTCCAGGGTTTGGGAGGTACGTTCAGCCTGCTGGCAAAACCGTCCGACCAAGTCTGACCCAAGGTCTGGCCTCGGCCCCGGATGACTCGCCGCAAGATACTGTTTGGCCTGCTGATACTCTGTGTCCGCGACCTGCTCAGGCCGTCCTTGCGCTTGACGAATGCGGCTGAGAATTGCAGCGCGCGCAGCCGATGTATCCATGGTCTCCTCTCAATCAGGCGGCAGATTCTATCTCGCCCGCTGGCCGAACGGGCGCGTGGGTGCGGCGAGCGGCATGATTAGAATTCAGCGCTGTTTGGCAAATAATTCAATCTGCAGTTGCCAAAAAAATCGACGGGCAGGTAATGCTGAATATCGCCCGACATATTTGCATATTCGGAAAATGTATGTGCCCACTTGGTGGGCGGAGCTTATTTGCCTTAAAATACAAGGCTTTGCGATTTGCGCTCGTTAAACCGATAGGACGCGCCTCATGACCCATGTTGTAACCGAATCCTGCATCCGCTGCCGCTACACCGATTGCGTCGATGTCTGCCCGGTGGACTGCTTCCGCGAAGGTCCCAACTTCCTGACCATCGAGCCCGATGAATGTATCGACTGCGCGGTTTGCGTCGCCGAGTGCCCGGTCAACGCGATCTACGCCGAGGAAGATGTGCCAGCAGACCAGCAGCAATTCATCAAACTGAATGTTGAACTGGCGCGCAAGTGGCCTTCCATTACCAAATCAAAAAGCGCATTGGCTGACGCAGACGATTGGAAAGACGTCAAAGAAAAACTTCAGTACCTCGAGCGCTAATCGTTCCACCTTCAATGCATCAGCGTCGTGTGATGCTGATGCAAAGCACCCGGGCCTGTTCGGGCCCGCACGTGACTCCTGACCCCAATGAATACTTCTACCCACTCACCTATTGAAACCGACGCCGTGATTGTTGGCGGTGGTCCGGTTGGCTTATTCCAAGTGTTCGAGCTTGGTCTCTTGGAAATCAAAGCCCACGTTATCGACTCGCTGAACGCCGTGGGTGGGCAGTGTGTCGAGCTCTATCCCGACAAGCCGATTTACGATATCCCGGCCGTACCGATGTGTACCGGACAAGAGCTCACAGATAGCTTGCTCAAGCAAATCGCACCGTTTGGCGCAAGCTTTCATCTGGGTCAGGAAGTCACGCTGGTTCAAAAACGTGAAGACGGTCGGTTTAATCTCGAAACCTCGACCGGGACCCGATTCATCACCAAAACAATTTTTATCGCGGCTGGCGTCGGCTCATTTCAGCCACGCACCATCAAGGTCGATGGCATAGAAAAATTCGAGGACAAGCAATTGTTTTATCGGGTCAAAGACCCATCCCGTTTTGAAGGCCGCAATATTGTTATTTGCGGCGGTGGTGATTCAGCACTCGACTGGGCGCTGGATCTACATGGCAAAGCCGAATCGGTCATTTTGATTCACCGTCGCGAACAGTTCCGTGCCGCACCTGCATCGGTCGCGAAAATGCGCGATCTGTGCGAGCAACTCGAAATGCAGCTGCTGATAGGCCAAGTCACCGGCTTTGAAGAAGCGAATGACACCCTCACCGAAATCAAGGTCACGGGTGCAGATGGCGTGACCCGCCGTTTACCGTTGGACGATCTGCTGGTGTTCTATGGTCTGTCGCCCAAGCTCGGCCCGATCGCCGAATGGGGTCTCGACATCGAGCGCAAGCAATTGGTCGTCGATACCGAGAAATTCGAAACCAATGTGCCGGGCATCTTTGCGGTGGGGGACATCAACACCTACCCGGGGAAAAAGAAACTCATTCTGTCCGGGTTTCACGAAGCTGCACTGGCCGCTTTTGGTGCCGCGCCGTATATCTTCCCGGACAAGAAAATCCACATGCAATACACCACCACCTCGCCGAAGCTGCACAAGGTGTTGGGCGTGGAATCACCGGTGTTTGACTGATCGTTTCAATGTCGGTGGTCGCCGGGCATAATCTCTAGTGCCGGTGCCGGATAGTCGAGTCGTTCGCCTGATCCATCAGGTAATTTATTCCAATCCATTCGGCCCTTCTCGCAAATCTGTGTGACAGGAATCGGCACCGAGCCCAGCTTGTTCCATACCTTGGTCATTACGACAAACTCATCGTAATGAGCGTCGAGTAGCTTCCCACGCCAGCGTACAGTTCTGACGTCGCGCCGAATCTCTTTACCGTGCGAGACATAAGGCTGTGCCAGATCCTGCACCTCAGTCTCAACGGCCCACCCTGCTTTCGGCATCGGTTTAGTACCCATCATCGACTCCGGTAACTGAATGATCACTTCGACTGTGGCCGACCCCTCGCATCCATGTGTAATACCAAAGGCAAGGCGCTGATAACTGCCTTGCGTTGCAACTTTTGGCGATACAGTCGCATGCGCCAGCACGCGCTCAGGTAACAGCACACTGACTACTAAGCAGGCGACACCAACGATTCGAAAATTTCTCATTACCATCTCCCTTCAAAACCAAGATAAGCAGACCGCCCGACACCCGGGTAGTAGGCCGCGCCGGG
>JBJTXC010000261.1:0-5403 GCA_046082065.1 Burkholderiaceae bacterium | reverse complement strand
CTGCCGCCTAGCCATCGACCTAACCGAATAGGTTCTTTGTTGCGTGCAAACAGTGATATTCGACGAAGGCCACCAAAAAAAAGGCGGACTTGAAAAGTCCGCCCTTGTTTTTTCTGCCCCGGTCAATCTAGGGCTAGCGCTGGTTGGTGCTCAGCCCTTGTTCAGCATTTCAATTTTGCCGTGCAGCTCACCACCCTTGCGAATCTCCAGTTCACCGCAGGCGATTTGGCCATGCATCACACCGGTAGACTCGATAACGAGTAAGCGTGTGGCGGTAGCCGATTGATCCATACGCCCGGCCACCACGATTTCTTCGGCAGTAGCAATCCCATTGACCACCCCAGAGTTCATGACACGCAGCGACTGTGCGCTGAGTTCACCCTCAACGGTGCCATTCACGGTGGCTGCGGAAGGCACGGTCAGTTTGCCCTTGGCAATCACGCCGCTGCCGATATAAAGCGTTCCTTCCGGCGTCGTTTCTTTCATTGGGTCATCCTATTCAATCAACTTCTCAGGCCGCGTAGGTCCGATCAAGATCGGAATAATGATCGATACCGTGACATAAATCAACTCAAAACATCTTGAAAATTTTATCGGTTCATCGACTGCAGATAGCGAAGCACCTGACAACACGCTGAACACCGGCTAAATGCAGGGCTAGGCCGATACACGGCCCGGATTTTGATGAAGATCACCACCGAGGTGCAACGAACAACCCAGTGCAACTTAAATATTGTTTAATTATTAACAATATTCAATGTTTGCCTCATGCCCTCATTTGCAAACCCTCCGGTACCAGACACTGTCGCCATGCGCGCATCATCTGGTGATAGTGCCATCTTCCAAACTCGCGCACTCAGCAAGCGCTATGTCACGGGTGACAGCGAGGTGCGTGCGTTGCAAGACATCGATCTCGATATTTACCCCGGCGAGTTCATCGTGCTGCTGGGCCCATCCGGTAGCGGCAAATCCACCTTGCTGAATATTCTCGGTGGGCTCGATAGCCCTTCTTCCGGCAGCACACATTTTGCAGATCATGAATTGAACGGCGCCAGTGACGAACAGCTCACTCGCTACCGGCGTGAGCATGTCGGCTTTGTATTTCAGTTTTATAACCTGATGCCCAGCCTCACCTTCAAAGAAAACGTCGAGCTGGTGACTGATATCGCAGAGGACCCAATGAGCGCCACCGAAGCGCTGCAGCTGGTGGGGCTGGGTGAGCGTCTTGATCATTTTCCGGCGCAGTTGTCGGGCGGCGAGCAGCAACGTGTCGCGATCGCGCGCCATTGTCAAACGCCCTGCCGTGCTGTTGTGCGACGAACCGACCGGTGCGCTCGACTACCAGACCGGCAAGCGGGTGCTGGAAGTAATCGAGCGTATCAATCGCGAATTAGGCACCACCACCATCGTGATCACGCACAACGCCGCCATCGCCGGCATGGCCGATCGCGCGCTGTACCTCGGCGATGGCCGGCTACAAAAAATTATCGTCAACGAGCACAAGCTCAGTCCCACCGAATTGTCTTGGTGAGCGCGCTAGATCGCAAACTACTGCGCGATTTGCAGCGTCTGTGGAGCCAGGCGCTGACCCTTGCCTTGGTGGTTGCTGCGGCAGTCGCCGGTTTTATTACCACCTACAGTGCCTATGAATCACTGCAGTACTCGCGTGATCGCTACTACATCGAGGCGCAGATTGCAGATGTGTTTGCCGATCTCAAGCGCGCACCTGATCGCATCATGCAGCAGCTATTGAGCTTGCCTGGTATCGCCGCAGCGGAAAGTACCGTGATGCGTGATGTTCAAGTCAGCATTCCGGGCGTGGCAGACCCGATCATCGGTAAACTGATTGGCCTGGATCCCAAGCGCTCACCGCAAATTAATCGGGTATTCATTCGCAGCGGCCGCATGATTGCCAGCCACGGCACCGGACCACGCGACGTGTTGGTATCAGAGGCCTTTGCCAATGCACGTGGCTTGCAACCCGGCGACCATCTGTTCGCGCTCATCAATGGCAAGCGAGAGAAACTGCTGATTTCTGGTATTGCCTTATCGCCCGAATTTATCTTCGCAGGGTTTTCCGGCGCGCCCGATCTGAAGGGGTTTGGTGTTTTTTGGTTAGATAAAAAAGCACTCGCCAGCGCGTATCAGATGGATGGCGCGTTCAACCATGTCAACCTGCGGCTTTCGCCCAACGCCAAACACGATGAAGTGATTGCCGGTATTGATCGTGTACTGCAGCCGTGGGGTGGTATTCGCGCCTACGGCCGCGATGAGCAGTTATCGCATACCCGGGTTGAATCGGAAATCAAAGAGCAGCGCGTGTTAGGCACGCTACTGCCCACAATTTTTTTAGCGATCGCTGCATTCTTGCTGAACGTTGTGCTAAGCCGGCAAATACAAATGCAACGCGAACAAATCACCGCATTGAAAGCGCTCGGCTATGACAATGCACGAGTCGGCTGGCACTACACCAAATTAGCTTTGCTGATCGTCGCGGTGGGTCTGGCTCTGGGTTGGGTGACCGGCGCGTGGCTGGGCGAGATGCTGACCCAGCTGTATCGCAAGAGTTTCAGCTTTCCGGTGTTTTATTTTCGCGTTCGTCCCGAATTGTTTATCAGCGCATTTATGGCGACCGTGATTGCCGCTTTAGTCGCCACTTGGCAAGCCATCAAGCGCAGCGTGCGCTTGACACCGGCCGAGGCGATGCGGCCACGCGCACCCGGTGTTTATCGACCAGCGCTGATTGAAGCACTGGGATGGCGCGATTATTTCTCACCCGGCACGCGTATGGTGATGCGCAATATGCAGCGTACCAGCGTACGTGCGGCATTGACGGTGCTGGGTGTGGCGGCGTCGATTGCGGTGCTGATCAGTGGCACGTTTTGGGGCGACGCCATCGAGCTGCTGCTGACGACGCAATTCCAGCAGGTGCTGCGTGCCGATGTCAGCATCGCGCTGGTGGCGCCGCGCCCCATCAGCTCGCTGAATGCGCTTGCACGATTGCCCCATGTGGCTGCAGTTGAGCCGGCACGCGGGGTAGCGGTTCGACTCGTGCATCAACATCGCCACTGGCGCGGCCAGATCCAAGGGCGCCCTGACCAGCCTTTGTTACACCGCGTCGTGGGGCTGGATCGCCAAGCGCATCGCATTCCATCGGACGGTTTATTGCTGACCGATCGACTGGCGCACAAACTGGGGGTGCGCGTCGGTGAGTTGGTGATTGTAGAAATTGAAGAAGGTCAGCGAGAGCGAATAACGCTGCCCGTAGCCGCGCTGGTGAGCGAGTTGATGGGCATGAGCGCATATATCGAGCGCCGCACGCTGAACCGGCTACTGCATGAAGACGATGTGATCAATCGCGCCACCCTACTGGTTGACCGCGGGCATGAGCTGAGTTTGTTGCAGCGCATGCAGCAGATACCAATGATTGCCGCTGCGTTCAGCAAAGCCTCGATGCTGGCCAATGTGCAAGGCATTACTGCACGCAATTTAAGAATGATTACCGGTGTGCTGACGGTATTTGCTTCAATTATTGCCGTGGGCGTGGTTTATAACCAGGTACGCGTCGCGTTAGCCGAGCGCGCATGGGAGTTAGCCAGCTTGCGTGTGCTGGGTTTTACACGGGCCGAGGTATCGAAAATCCTGCTGGGTGAAATCGTGATCGAAATTGCGCTGGCGATTCCTATCGGCATGCTGGGCGGACTCATGCTTGCCAAGGGCATGGTGGCATTGATCGAAACGGACGAATTTTTCCTGCCAGCGCAAGTGCAGGCTGCAACCTATGCCTATGCCGTCCTTTGTATTGTGATTACCGGCTTGGTGAGTGCAGCGATTGTCAACCGCAAGATACGTGACCTTGATTTGGTTGGCGTGCTGAAAACCCACGAATAAGAACCCATCTCCTTAGGCCGCTTGCAGCGTTGGCAGCACCTAGCCGTACGTCTTGTACTGTCTTCGGTGCTGCCGCCTTGCCATCGACCTAACGAGATAGGTTCAAAGTCAATTCGATAAAACACCGGATTCTGGCCTGCGCCAGGATGACGACTATTTGAGCTGCTGGCTAAACAATCATGAAGAAAATATCAGGCTGGTTCGTTGTAATCATTTTTTTCATCGCAATGCTTGTTTGGGCGTTCTACCCAAAACCAGTGGATGTCGACATTGTCCAGATTCGTCTTGGTCAATTTGAACGGTCTATCGAGGAAACCGGTAAAACACGCTTGCGTGATCGTTACGTGGTTTCAGCACCAGTAGCGGGCAGATTGGCCAGGCTATCCGTACGCGAAGGTGATGCGGTGTACGCAGGTCAGGTGGTTGCCATGCTATGGCCAGCGCCTCCGCCGCTGCTGGATGAGCGCCGCTTGCAAGAGCAACGCGAGCAGGTTGCATCGGCAGAAGCGAGCCTCGCCCGCGCCAACGCCAACCTGCAAAAATCTGCGTTGGCATTGACACAAGCAGAGGCCGATTTGCGTCGGCAGGAATCACTCGCGGCACGCGGCTTTATCTCTGCGACACAAGTTGAAAATATGCGATTGAGTGCGCAACAGCGACAACGTGAACGCGACGCGGCAGCGCAAGATAGCGAGAACGCGCATCATCAGTTAGCACAGGCAAAAATCTCGCTCCAAAAGCAAACAGGTAAAGATCCGCTGACAAAAAAACCTGTAGCAGTGATCGCGCCGAGTGCCGGAAAGGTCGTAAAACTCAGACAGCAAAGCGAGACCATACTGGCAGCTGGCACGAGCTTATTGGATCTGGGCGACCCGAGCGCCATCGAGGTGGTGGTCGAGCTACTGACTGAAGATGCGGCCCAAATCAAACCCGGCTCGATGGCCAGTTTGACGAATTGGGGCGGGCCGGATGCCTTGAATTCACGGGTCCGATTAATCGAGCCATCTGCTTTCACAAAAATCTCTGCTCTAGGCGTTGAGGAGCAACGCGTGAATGTGGTGCTGGATATTGAGTCGCCGCCTAGGCAATGGCCAGCACTGGGTGACAACTATAAAGTCGATGTCACTATCCCTGTGCAAGCCGCCAAGGATGTGACGTTGGTGCCTGTGGGTTGTGTTTTTCCAAGAGGTAGTCGGAGTGCAGTATTTGTACTTGAAGGCAGTCGCGTTCGAGTCAACGAGGTCGAGCTGGTCGCGCGTAATGGCCGCGACGCCTGGATCAAAACAAGCTTGAAGGTGGGTACCAAGGTGGTTGCGTATCCACCGACGAATTTGAATGATGGTGATAGGGTCAGGCAAATCAATCGCTAACTGAAGAAGCGTTGCTTGATCACCTGCACCCCGAGCAAGTACGTCAATACCAGCAAGCGGAGCCAGACAAGATAGCTGGTGGGTAGCGGCACGAAACCGAAGTAGCTACCCAGCGCGGTATAAGGCAACGCGATCGCCACGA
>JBJTXC010000260.1:0-2440 GCA_046082065.1 Burkholderiaceae bacterium | reverse complement strand
AGGATGCATCATGAAAACCTTTTCCGCTAAAGGACACGAAGTCCAGCGCGATTGGTTTGTGATCGACGCCACGGACAAAGTCCTCGGTCGTGTCGCCAGCGAAGTGGCACACCGTCTGCGCGGCAAGCACAAGCCAGAATTCACACCCCATGTCGATACCGGTGATTACATCATCGTGGTAAACGCTGCTAAGCTGCGTGTCACCGGCGCTAAATCGCTCGACAAAAAGTATTACCGTCATACCGGTTATCCGGGTGGCATTTACGAGACCAATTTCCGCGACATGCAAGCCAAGCATCCGGGCCGCGCGCTTGAGAAGGCTGTCAAAGGCATGCTGCCGAAAGGTCCGTTGGGTTACGCGATGGCTAAAAAGCTGAAGGTCTATGCCGATGATGCGCATCCGCACAGTGCGCAGCAACCCAAGCCACTCGAACTGTAAGGAACAGACATGATCGGTAACTACAACTACGGAACCGGCCGCCGCAAGAGCGCGGTCGCTCGTGTATTCATCAAAGTGGGCAGTGGCAAAATCGTTGTCAACGGCAAGGATGCATCGGATTATTTTTCTCGCGAGACTGGTCTGATGGTGATTCGTCAGCCGCTCGAGCTGACCAACAACGTCAATCGTTTCGACATCATGGTCAATGTGCATGGTGGTGGCGAATCAGGCCAAGCGGGCGCGGTACGTCATGGCATTACACGTGCACTGATTGATTACGACGCGGCGCTCAAGCCTGAGCTGTCAAAAGCCGGCTTTGTCACCCGTGACGCACGCGAAGTTGAACGTAAAAAAGTTGGTCTGCGCAAGGCGCGTCGCGCCAAGCAGTTCTCCAAGCGTTAATCCGGCGTTTGCTTGTTTTGATTCGAAGCCGTCGGGTACCCACCCGGCGGCTTTTTTCTTTGGCGGTATGTGTTTTGTGATTTGATTTTCGCAGCACAAACGAAAAAATTTTTCCTTATTCGGTGATCAGGAGTCAGGAATGATCAAGGTTGGTATTGTCGGCGGCACCGGCTACACAGGCGTTGAGCTGCTAAGACTGCTTGCGGCACACCCACAAGCCACGCTGCATAGCATCACTTCACGCAAAGAAGATGGCATGCCGGTTGCCGACATGTTTCCCTCCCGGCGCGGTCATGTGTCATTGACTTTTTCAACACCAGAAAAAGCGCACCTGGATCAATGCGATGTCGTGTTCTTCGCTACACCGCACGGCGTGGCCATGTCGCAAGCGCGTGAGCTACTGGCGGCCGGTGTGAAGGTGATCGACCTCGCAGCCGACTTCCGACTTAAAGATACCGCCGAGTTCGAGAAGTGGTACGGCATGCCGCACAGCTGCCCGGATATTCTTGCCGAGGCCGTGTATGGTCTGCCCGAAGTCAATCGCGATGCGATTCGCCAAGCGCGCGTGATCGGCTTGCCGGGTTGCTACCCGACCTCAATGCAGCTGGGTTTCAAGCCCTTGCTGTCGCAAGGCAAGGCCTTGGTGAACGAGAGCGCATTGATCGCTGATTGCAAATCAGGCGTCTCCGGTGCGGGGCGCAAAGCCGAAGTGCACACGCTGCTGGCCGAAGCCTCGGATAATTTCAAGGCGTATAGCGTCGCGGGCCATCGCCATTTGCCAGAAACAGTGCAAGGGCTGCAAGCGATCGCTGCACGCCCGATCGGACTGACCTTTGTGCCGCACCTGGTACCGATGATTCGCGGCATCCATTCCACGCTGTACGCCACCTTGCTGCCCGAAGCGCGCGGCATCGACATGCAGGCGCTTTATGAACAGCACTACGCCAATGATCCGTTTGTCGATGTGCTGCCTGCAGGAAGCCACCCGGAGACGCGTTCTGTGCGTGCGTCGAATATGTTGCGGATTGCACTGCATCGCCCCGGTGGCGGTGATTTGCTGGTGATTCTGGTGGTTGAAGACAATTTGGTGAAGGGCGCGGCGGGTCAAGGGGTGCAGTGCATGAACCTGATGTTTGGCCTAGACGAAACGATGGGGCTGACCCACGTGCCGATACTGCCTTGAGGCCAAGCAGCTGGGTCCGGCGCGTACGACGATAAACACTGGGTCCCGGCTTGCGTCGGGACGACGACATTGAGCGCTGCAGCGTTTGATACGTCATCCCGGCGTAGGCCGGGATCCACCACAAAATTGATAGGAGAGACTTTCCGGATTTGAAGCGCGAATCACCCTTCACAACATAGGGTTGAATTGCCTACCGACGAGCGCATAATCTGGATGTAAATGCGCCTCGACTTGACCACTGTCGGCGCCTGCAGCCACCCACTGTGGCCGCTATAATCGCGCAGCTGAGCTGCAAGGAGTTTGACCATGAATGCACTGACCGAAATGCCGACGCCAATCAACTTCACCGACAGCGCTGCCGGTAAGGTCGCGCAGTTGATCGAGGAAGAAGGCAACCCCGAACTGAAACTGCGCGT
>JBJTXC010000259.1:0-2895 GCA_046082065.1 Burkholderiaceae bacterium | reverse complement strand
TTAAAGGCGGCGTGATCAGCAGCACGCAAGCCGCCGTCGACAATAGCCGCAATCATTTCAGCACGGGTGGCCAACTCGCCACCACCGATATCGATAACCGCGCGCACTACACCGCCGATTCGGTCAGCGTGAATCTCGGTGCCGGATTTTCTGCGCAAGGCAAACTCGCCCCAAGCGGCACCGGCGTCGGGTTTGGCAAAGACAGCAACAGTGCAGCAAGCACCACCCGCGCCGGCATCAGCGGCATTGCTGGTGACACCTCTTTACGGACCGGTGATAAACAAACAGGGATCGCCAAGATCTTCGATGTCGATAAGGTGTGGCGAGAGATCCAGGCCCAGGTGACTATCACGCAGGATTTCAGCTCGCGGGCGAACAAAATGGTTGGCGACTATGTCGAAAATCAACAAAAGACATTGCATCAGGCGTTAAAACACGCTTCGTCTGATGAGGAAAAACAGCTTATAAAGCAGCAGCAATCTGATTTGCGCAGGACGGAACAAGCCTTGAATATTTTGATTGGGGCAGTCACTGGCGTTGCGGGCACCGCTGTTAGCAAGGAAGGCTTATCATCAGCTGCTGAAAAAATGCGTGGCCTAATGATTGAAGACTCTCAAAAATTCAAGGGCGTCACGGATGGAACAACAACCATCACGAATATGTCCGGTAGTAGCGAGGGTGTTCGTCATGACGGCGTCAAACTCGGTGGAACGAGGATAGATTTAGATGTGCTGTGTGGTGATGAATACTACCGATGTCAATCTCGACAAGAGGATGAAAAACGCGTTCTAAAATTAAATGACCGTGGGCAGGTTATTTTTGATAAAGATAGGGCAAATATGTCCCTAGAAAAATTTCTTCAAACGAAAGACGGGAAGAAGCTTGAGGGACTGACCGGTGGTATTCAAGGGACCAAAGGAACTCTTTTCGGCATTCCATACTTAGCGGGAAGTTGGCAAGACAAACTAATTGAAGCATTGGCTGGAACTCATGACCTTATTGGGGGAAAGATGAGTGGTTTGTTCGATAAAGATGGAAATATAGTTCAAGGCCTGTCAAATACAGAGCGCGTATTACATGACCGTTGGGCTGATATAGCCATTATTCCCTCTGCACCATTTGCACTTGCAGAACGGCTACAACCCGAGCTCTGGCAAGCGATTTCAGTGATTATCAAGGGAGCCAAGTGAATCAACTACTAAGAGCTCTGCTGTTCACTCTAATTGTTATTTCCGTGGCTACATGCTGCCCTAATGGCTGCTTTGTGCTAACCGGACCAGCTTTCGAGGCACTGGCACACCCAACACCGATGCGGGAACAGTGGTCCAGATCAGATAGATCCGATGCCGAGAGGCGGCTGGATTGGGAAAAATGCGGAGGCTACAAAAACGGAAATTTTAGTCCAACTCAAAAGGCCGTCGACGATGAGCGGCGACCTAGCGAAACGAATGACTCGGCTGCAGATGGACGTTTGTTTCGAGAGTTACAGCGCTGCATGCTCCGCAAGGGCTATCACTACATCGGCAAATGCTACGACAATGAAATTTCCCGATCGCTTCCCGCATGTGGCGCGCCCTGATTTTCTACGCCAGTGACCAAGAACTTAGATCAAGCCGCATGCAGACCCGTCTGCTGTGGCGTCGCATTTAGCTGCGCCAATAGTCTCGCTTCTTTCTCTTTCGCATGACGCAAATGCCGTTCTTTGACGTGGCCGTAACCGCGAATCTCTTCAGGAATGCGCGCGATCTCTGCTACCAGTGGCAAATTATCCGCGTCGAGTGACGTGCACAGGGAAGTCATGGTCGCGCAGTACTGCTCGATTAATGCGCGCTCGGTTCTACGTTCTTCGGTATGGCCAAATGGATCGAAGAACGTACCGCGCAGGAAACGCAGTTTAGCCAAGAGCGGGAACGCCATGCCGACCCAACTGCCAAAGGGTTGCTTGATTAAATGCCCTTGGTCGTCGCGCTTGGCGAGCAGCGGCGGCGCAAGGTGGTATTTGATTTGATAGGCACCTTCGAACATGTTGGCGATACGTGACTTGAAAGTGGGATCACTGTGCAAGCGCGCCACTTCGTACTCGTCTTTATATGCCATTAGCTTGAACAGATAACGCGCTACTGCTTCGGTGAGCTGCAAGCTTGGCGCGTCACCGACAACGCGACGTTCAATCGCGCGAACTTGTTCGACAAAGTCTCGGTAACGCTGCGCATAGCTAGCACTTTGGTATTTGGTCAAAAACTGTGATCGATGCGCAATTAACTCCTCAAGCGTTTGCTTGCGCTTGAATTCAATCACTTGCGCTGACGCACTCAAGCTTTGCTCGAGTGCAGAGAGATCATGCGCGGCGAGGCGACCCCATGCAAAAGATTGCTGATTGAAATCTACCGACACACCGTTTAGTTTGATGGCTTGCAGCAGCGCCGACTCGGGCAACGGTACCCAACCGCGCTGCCAGGCATAACCCAGCATGAACATATTGGTGGCGATTGAGTCGCCCATCAAGGCAGTGGCAATTCTGCCAGCCTGAACGGCATCGACATGACCATCACCACAGGCGGCGCGAATCGCATTGACTGAGGCCGCATCCGGATAAACCCAATCCGGGTTTTTTACAAATGCTGCAGTGGGTGCCAAGGTGGCATTCACCACCGCATGGGTGCGGCCCTGGCTCATGCGTGATATCGCATCTTTACTAGCCGCGACCAAGACATCGCAACCGATCAGCAAATCAGCGCCGCCGGTGCCTACCCGTGTTGAAAAAATATGTTCATCCGAATCAGCGAGTCGCACATGCGACATCACCGGGCCTCCCTTTTGGGCCAGCCCGCTCATATCCAGCACCGTGCATGCTTTGCCAGCGACGTGCGCGGCCATGGCAAGTATTTGGCCGAC
>JBJTXC010000258.1:0-10655 GCA_046082065.1 Burkholderiaceae bacterium | reverse complement strand
AGGAGATGGTGATGCATGGGGATAACGTGTCGATCACGGTCAAGCTGATCAACCCGATTGCGATGGAAGAGGGCTTGCGCTTTGCGATCCGCGAGGGTGGTCGTACCGTGGGCGCCGGCGTCGTCGCCAAAATTATCGAGTAATTGACGGTCTGGTTCGCCAGATCAATGAACTTACGCCGCGGGCGCATCTCGCTCGCGGCTCGCTCTTTTAAGGAAGCAACATGGAAAAGCAGAAGATTCGTATTCGACTCAAAGCGTTTGACTATCGACTGATTGATCAGTCGGCGCTCGAGATTGTCGATACCGCGAAGCGCACCGGTGCTGTTGTGAAGGGTCCGGTGCCGCTGCCAACCCGCATTCAGCGCTGGGATGTGCTGCGTTCGCCACATGTCAACAAAAGCTCGCGTGACCAGTTCGAGATTCGCACCCACCAGCGCCTGATGGACATCGTTGATCCGACCGACAAGACGGTCGACGCGCTGATGAAGCTCGATCTTCCAGCGGGTGTCGACGTCGAGATCAAGCTGCAGTAATACCAAAAAAGCATTATTCGGGTGGGGCCGCCTGCAGCTTGTAGAAATCCCTGCCTCAAGCTATAATCTTGGGCTTGGTTGAGCGCGTGCGCTCTTAACCGCCTGAATTTCTAAACACAGCCCCGCCCAATCGAAGGTGGGAATGGAGAAAACAATGAGCCTGGGCCTTCTTGGTCGCAAGGTTGGCATGATGCGCATCTTTACGGATGACGGGGATTCCATCCCAGTGACCGTAGTTGACGTGTCCGACAATCGCGTGACGCAGATTAAAACGCCGGAAACCGATGGCTATGCAGCCATTCAGGTCACCTTCGGTAAGCGCCGCCCCTCTCGCGTCACCAAAGCCGCTGCTGGCCACTTGGCCAAAGCCGGTGTCGAGGCAGGTACTGTCCTCAAAGAATTCCGAGTCGATGCAGCCAAAGCTGCCGAGTTCAAGCCAGGCGATCAAGTCGCGGTGAGTTTGTTCGAGGCTGGCCAAAAGGTTGACGTGCAGGGCGTGACAATCGGTAAGGGTTACGCCGGCACCATCAAGCGCTACAACTTCGCATCTGGACGTGCCAGCCACGGTAACTCGCGTTCGCATAACGTGCCGGGCTCAATTGGTATGGCGCAGGATCCGGGTTGCGTGTTTCCAGGCAAGCGTATGACTGGCCACATGGGAGACGTCACTCGCACCGTACAAAATCTCGAGGTAGCTCGTGTCGATGCCGAGCGCCAACTGATCCTGATTAAAGGAGCTGTGCCAGGCGCGAGAAACGGTGACGTCGTCGTGTTCCCGGCTGTCAAAGCCAAAGCCGAGAAGGGAGCCTAAGACATGGAACTCAAGCTCCTGAATGCACAAGGCCAAGCGGCGTCCAATGTGGCCGCGCCCGATACGATTTTCGGTCGCGATTACAACGAGGCGTTGATTCATCAAATTGTTGTTGCCTACCAGGCCAACGCGCGCAGTGGTAACCGCAAGCAGAAAGACCGCGAAGAAGTTGCGCACACCACCAAAAAGCCTTGGCGCCAAAAAGGCACCGGTCGCGCTCGCGCCGGTATGTCTTCATCGCCGATCTGGCGTGGGGGTGGTCGTACATTCCCGAACACGCCCGACGAGAATTTCTCGCACAAGGTCAACAAGAAAATGTATCGCGCCGGTTTGTGCTCGATCTTGTCTCAGTTGGCGCGCGAGGACAGGCTGTCAGTGATTGAAAACATCTCGCTGGATGCGCCAAAGACCAAACTGCTCGCTCAAAAGCTGAAAGGCATGGGCTTGGATTCTGTATTGGTCATTACCGATCATCTCGATGAAAACCTGATGCTTGCGTCGCGCAATTTGCCGAACGTGCTGGTGTGCGAGCCACGTCATGCCGATCCGCTTTCGCTGGTGTTCTACAAAAAAGTGCTGATCACCAAGCCGGCGCTGGCCAAGATTGAGGAGATGCTGGCATGAGCGCCGTGATCAAACATAACGAAGAACGTCTGATGAAGGTGCTGCTCGCACCGGTGATCTCCGAAAAGGCAACGTTCGTTGCCGAGAAAAACGAACAAGTTGTTTTCCTCGTCACGCAAGACGCGACCAAGCCAGAAATCAAAGCGGCTGTAGAAATGCTGTTCAAGGTCGAGGTGGCGTCGGTTCAAGTGGCAAACCGTGCTGGCAAAGTGAAGCGCACGGGCCGCTTCATCGGCCGTCGCAACCATACGCGTCGCGCGTTTGTCTCGCTCAAGCCGGGTCAGGAAATCAACTTCACCGAGGAGGCTAAATAAATGGCACTCGTCAAGTTAAAGCCAACCTCGCCAGGCCGTCGTGGCATGGTGAAGGTGGTCAATCCCGACCTGCATAAAGGGCGTCCGTTCGCGGCCTTGGTCGAAAAGAAATCGAAATCTGCGGGTCGCAACAACAACGGCCACATCACCACGCGTCATTTGGGTGGCGGTCATAAGCATCACTACCGCGTTGTGGATTTTCGTCGCAACAAGGACGGCATCCCGGCCAAAGTTGAACGTTTGGAATATGACCCGAACCGCAGCGCCAACATTGCACTGTTGTGCTACGCCGATGGCGAACGCCGCTACATCATCGCGCCGAAAGGCGTGTCGGTGGGCGACCAGCTGATGAGTGGTTCGGAAGCGCCAATCAAAGCGGGCAACTGTCTGCCGATTCGCAATATTCCCGTCGGCACCACCATGCATTGCGTTGAAATGTTGCCGGGTAAGGGTGCGCAAATTGCCCGCACCGCAGGTGCTGCGGTCGTGTTGATGGCACGTGAAGGTATTTATGCGCAGGTGCGCTTGCGCTCGGGTGAGGTTCGTCGCATTCACGTTGAGTGTCGCGCCACCATCGGTGAGGTGGGTAATGGCGAACACAACTTGCGCAAGATCGGCAAAGCTGGCGCAACACGCTGGCGCGGCATTCGCCCGACCGTGCGTGGTGTGGCGATGAACCCAATTGACCACCCGCATGGTGGTGGTGAAGGCAGGACCGCTGCCGGTCAGCATCCGGTGTCGCCGTGGGGCCAGCAGACCAAAGGCAAGAAGACGCGTCGCAACAAGCGCACGACGTCGATGATTGTCTCGCGTCGCGGCAAGAAATAAGGGGTAACAGATGGCACGTTCATTGAAAAAAGGGCCGTTCTGCGACGCCCATTTGCTGAAAAAAGTCGAGACCGCGCAAGCGACCCGCGACAAAAAGCCGATCAAGACATGGTCGCGCCGCTCGACCATCATGCCTGACTTCATTGGCCTGACGATCGCGGTGCACAACGGCAAGCAACATGTGCCGGTGTATGTATCCGAGAACATGGTCGGTCACAAACTCGGCGAATTTGCCCTGACCCGTACGTTCAAGGGTCATGCCGCCGACAAGAAAGCGAAAAAATAAGGTCCTGATATGGAAACCAAAGCCAGCCTCCGCAGCGCGCGCTTGTCGGCCCAAAAGGGTCGATTGGTCGCTGACCTGATCCGCGGAAAACAGGTCGATCAGGCGCTGAACATTCTGAGCTTCAGCCCGAAAAAAGGTGCTTTCATCATCAAGAAAGTGCTCGAATCCGCGATCGCTAACGCTGAACACAATGACGGCGCCGATATCGACGAATTGAAAGTGAAAACGATCTTTGTCGAAAAAGGTGCGGTGCTCAAACGTTTCACCGCCCGAGCCAAAGGCCGTGGTGATCGTATCTCCAAGCAAACATGTCACATCTATGTGACGGTCGGTAACTGAGGGAGTCACGATGGGACAGAAAATTCATCCGACTGGCTTTCGTCTGGCCGTCACACGTAACTGGGGCTCGCGCTGGTATGCGGGTAACAGTAACTTTGCTCACATGTTGGGCGAGGACCTGAAGGTTCGCGCTTATCTGCGCAAGAAACTGAAAAACGCATCGGTCGGTCGTGTGCTGATTGAGCGCCCTGCCAAGAACGCGCGTATCACGATCTTCAGTTCGCGCCCTGGCGTGGTCATCGGCAAGAAGGGCGAGGATATTGAAGTATTGAAGTCCTCGTTGGCCAAGATGATGGGCGTGCCAGTGCACGTCAACATCGAAGAAATTCGCAAGCCGGAAACCGATGCGCAGCTGATCGCTGATTCGATCGCACAACAGCTCGAGAAGCGCATCATGTTCCGTCGCGCAATGAAGCGCGCAATGCAAAACGCGATGCGTCTCGGCGCGCAGGGCATCAAGATCATGTCGTCTGGCCGACTGAACGGTATCGAGATTGCGCGTACCGAATGGTATCGCGAAGGTCGCGTGCCGCTGCATACGCTGCGCGCTGACATCGATTACGGCTTCGGCGAGGCTGAAACGACCTACGGCATCATTGGTATCAAGGTGTGGGTCTACAAAGGCGATCGTTTGGCCAGCGGTGAGACCCCGACCATCGAAGCACCCGTGGATGAAGAGCGCAAGCGTCGCGCACCGCGTCGCGATGACGGCAAGCCCGCAGCGCGTACTGCACGCAAACCGGCCGGTGAGGCAGCCCCTGCTGCTGTGCCCGTTGCGAAGCGGGTTCGTGCGAAAAAGGCTGAGCCAGCCGCTGCACCCGCAGACAAGGCAGGAGAATAAACATGCTGCAACCAGCACGCAGAAAATATCGCAAAGAACAAAAGGGCCGTAACCGCGGCATCTCGCACGAGAGCGGTACCTCGGTCTCGTTTGGCGAATTCGGTCTGAAAGCTGTTGGCCGTGGTCGCCTGACAGCGCGCCAGATTGAGTCGGCGCGTCGTGCGATGACCCGTCACATCAAACGGGGTGGTCGTATTTGGATTCGAATTTTCCCGGACAAGCCGATTTCGCAAAAGCCGGCTGAAGTCCGTATGGGTAACGGCAAAGGTAGTCCCGAGTACTACGTCGCCGAGATTCGGCCGGGCAAAGTGCTTTACGAAATGGACGGTGTCGGTGAAGAGCTGGCGCGTGAGGCGTTTCGTTTGGCGGCCGCCAAGCTGCCGTTACAAACCACCTTTGTCGTGCGCCAAGTTGGGCAATAAGGGAGCAAGACATGAAAGCATCTGAACTCCGTGGCAAAGATCAGCCAGCGCTCAAAAAAGAGCTGAATGAGCTGTTGAAAGCCCAATTTGGTTTGCGCATGCAAATCGCGACGCAGCAGCTGAGCAATACGGCACAGCTGAAAAAAGTGCGTCGGGACATCGCGCGCGTCAAGACCGTGCTCAATCAGAAGGACGCCTAAATGAACGCGACTGCAGAAAAAAAATCGCTCAAGCGGACATTGGTCGGCACCGTGGTATCGGACAAGATGGACAAGACCGTGACGGTCATGATCGAACGTCGTGTTCGCCACCCGCTGTACGGCAAGATCATCGTGCGCTCTAATAAGTATCACGCGCATGATGAAGGCAATGTCGCCAAGACGGGCGATACCGTAGAGATTCAGGAAGGTCGGCCGATTTCCAAGACCAAGGCCTGGACAGTAACCCGAGTCGTGCAAACGGCTCAAACGGTATAAGGCTTGCGTTGATGCCTTGTCTTAAGGCATAATCGTGGGCTTTCCCGCAAACTTTTGTGGGAGTTCGCCAAGGCATTGCGTTGGCGGACAGCCTGGCAGTGGCGTTAGTCGATTTGATGTAAGCATTTTGTCAACCCAATCGAAGTCTTCGCAGCAGCGAGGATCTCGGCGGGACCAAGACTGACCGTAGTCACGCGCGCTGTGCGCTCGACGCGGATTAAGTTGGGAAAGAGAAATCATGATTCAAACTGAGAGCCGGCTCGAAGTAGCCGACAACACGGGTGCGCAAGAAGTTTTGTGCATCAAGGTGATGGGCGGGTCCAAGCGCCGCTATGCGGGTATTGGCGACCTGATCAAGGTCACTGTGAAGCGCGCCGCGCCGCGTGGTCGTGTGAAAAAAGGTGAAATCTATAACGCCGTGGTGGTGAGAACCGCCAAAGGTGTTCGTCGCCAGGATGGTTCGCTGATTCGTTTTGACGGCAACGCGGCTGTGCTGTTGAACGCCAAGCTCGAGCCGATCGGTACCCGTATCTTCGGGCCGGTGACGCGTGAGTTACGTAGCGAACGCTTCATGAAAATCGTGTCGCTCGCACCGGAAGTTCTGTAAGGGGTCGCCATGGAAAAAATTCGAAAAGGTGACGAGGTGATCGTCCTGACCGGAAAAGACAAGGGCAAGCGTGGCGTGGTTCAGCAGCGCGTTGATGCTCAGCATATCGTGGTGGATGGAGTCAATATCGCGAAAAAAGCGGTCAAGCCCAATCCGATGACTGGCGTCACTGGCGGTATTGTCGACAAGCTGATGCCTATCCATGTCTCGAATGTTGCATTGTTTAACGCGGCGACCGGCAAAGCGGATCGCGTCGGCGTCAAGCTGGTCGATGGTAAGCGTGTTCGCGTTTACAAATCGACTGGCGAAGCGGTGAAGGTGTAATCATGGCGCGTCTCCAACAAACCTACGAAAAAGAAATCGTCGCAGCATTGACTGCTAAGTTCGGTTACAAGTCGCGCATGCAGGTGCCGCGCCTGACCAAGATCACCCTCAATATGGGTCTGGGTGAGGCCGTGGCCGACAAAAAAATCATTGAGCACGCGGTCGGCGACATGACCAAAATCGCCGGACAAAAACCGGTGATCACCAAAGCGCGCAAAGCGATTGCCGGATTCAAGATCCGTGAGGGTTACCCGATCGGCTGCATGGTCACGCTGCGTGGTGCGCGCATGTACGAATTTCTTGATCGCCTGGTCACGATTGCATTTCCCCGCGTTCGCGATTTTCGTGGTGTGTCCGGCAAGGCGTTTGACGGTCGCGGCAACTACAACATCGGGGTGAAAGAGCAAATCATTTTCCCTGAGATCGAGTACGACAAGATTGATGCGCTGCGTGGTATGAACATCAGCATTACCACCACCGCCAAGACCGACGAAGAAGCCAAAGCGCTTCTCGCCGCTTTTAAATTCCCGTTCAGAAACTGAGGCTGCCATGGCAAAACTGGCACTGATTAACCGTGAACAGAAGCGCGCTGCGCTGGTGAAGAAATATGCCGCCAAGCGTGCCGAGCTGAAGGCCATCATCGAAGATGCATCGAAATCGGACGAAGAGCGTTATGAAGCTCGCCTGAAGCTGCAGTCTTTGCCGCGTAACTCGGCGCCAAGCCGGCAGCGTAATTGCTGCGCGTTGACTGGTCGCCCGCGTGGCACTTTCCGCAAATTTGGCCTTGGTCGCACCAAGCTCCGCGAAATCGCCATGCGTGGCGAAATCCCGGGCATGACCAAAGCTAGCTGGTAATAGGAGAACGATCTATGAGTATGAGCGATCCTATCGCCGATATGCTGACCCGCATCCGCAATGCGCAGGCCGTCAACAAGACCACAGTTGCGATGCCTTCGTCAAAGCTGAAAGTGGCGATTGCCCGCGTGCTGAAAGACGAGGGCTACATCGAGAACTATGCTGTCGCTGAAGATGCAGGCAAGTCCACGCTGTCGATCGAATTGAAATACTACGCCGGCCGCCCTGTCATCGAGCGCATCGAGCGTGTGTCGCGCCCTGGTTTGCGTGTTTACAAGGGCAAGTCCGATATCCCAACCGTCTTGAACGGCTTGGGTGTGACCATCGTGTCGACTCCCAAGGGTGTCATGACCGATCGCAAGGCGCGCGCTACCGGCACCGGTGGCGAGATTCTTTGCTACGTCGCTTGATAGGGGAGAAGCACGATGTCTCGAGTAGCCAAAATGCCGATTTCTCTGGCAGCGGGTATTGAAGTGACGATCAGCGCCGAAAAAATTTCGGTCAAAGGCCCACAGGGCACGCTGTCACTGCCGTTGACGGGTCAGGTCATCATCAAGAACGAAAACAACACACTTACTTTTGCACCCGCGGACGAGTCGCGCGAGGCTGTTGCGATGTCCGGCACCGTGCGTGCGTTGGTCAACAACATGGTTGTAGGTGTTTCGCAAGGCTTTGAAAAAAAGCTGTCACTGGTCGGCGTGGGTTATCGCGCGCAGGCGCAGGGCGACAAGCTGAATTTGTCGCTGGGATTTTCGCATCCCATCGTGCATCAAATGCCGGCGGGCGTGAAATGCGAAACGCCATCGCAAACCGAAATCCTGATCAAAGGTATCGACCGTCAAAAGGTAGGCCAGGTTGCCGCCGAAGTACGTGCCTACCGCAGCCCCGAGCCCTACAAGGGCAAAGGCGTTCGCTATGCGGATGAGGTCGTCGTGATCAAAGAAACCAAGAAGAAGTAAGGGCTGAATATGGACAAGAAAGCATCCCGCCTGCGCAGAGCACGTCAGACGCGTGCCAAGATCGCGGAGCTGAAAGTCAATCGGCTGTCGGTGCATCGTACCAACCTGCACATCTACGCCACGATTTACGCGCCAGACGCCAAGGTGCTGGCATCAGCGTCGACCGCCGAGGCTGAAGTCCGCGCGGCGCTGGCTGGCCAAGCGGGCAAGGGCGGTAACGCCTCCGCCGCAGCAATGGTTGGCAAGCGCGTGGCAGAAAAGGCGCTCAAGGCGGGTATCGACACTGTTGCATTTGATCGTGCTGGTTTTCGCTACCACGGCCGCGTCAAGGCAGTTGCTGACGCAGCGCGCGAAGCTGGTCTGAAGTTCTAAGGAATACTGACTATGGCAAAAATGCAGCAAAAAATGCAGAGCGACAAGCCCGATGACGGCATGCGCGAGAAGATGATTGCGGTCAACCGCGTCACCAAAGTGGTCAAGGGCGGTCGCATCATGGGGTTTGCCGCGCTGGCTGTGGTGGGCGATGGCGATGGCCGCATTGGCATGGGCAAAGGCAAATCCAAGGAAGTGCCGGTTGCTGTGCAAAAGGCCATGGAAGAAGCGCGTCGCAAGATGATCAAGGTCAGCTTGAAGAACGGCACCTTGCACCACATGGTGCATGGTCGTCACGGCGCCTCATCAGTGATGATGATTCCCGCGAAAGAAGGTACGGGCGTTATCGCAGGTGGTCCGATGCGTGCAATCTTCGAAGTGATGGGCGTCACCAACGTGGTCGCCAAGTCACACGGCTCAACCAACCCTTACAACATGGTTCGTGCGACCTTGGATGGTCTGGCGAAGATGAGTACTCCGTCCGAAATTGCTGCCAAGCGCGGCAAAACGGTCGAAGAAATTCTCGGCTGAGGTGAGAACGATGGCAAACACAGTCAAAGTAAAACTGGTCAAGGGCCTCATCGGCACCAAACAGTCACACCGTGCAACGGTGCGTGGTCTCGGCCTGCGCAAGTTGAACTCGGAGCGCGAGCTCGAAGACACGCCTGCAGTGCGCGGCATGATCAACAAGGTCGCCTATCTCGTCAAAGTCGTGTCCTGAGCACTGCTGACGAACGGAGAACAATATGCAACTGAACACTATTCAACCCGCCGCAGGAGCCAAGCATGCCAAACGGCGTGTCGGTCGCGGTATCGGCTCGGGCCTCGGCAAAACAGCAGGTCGCGGGCACAAAGGCCAAAAGTCGCGCGCAGGTGGTTTTCATAAAGTAGGTTTCGAAGGCGGTCAGATGCCGTTGCATCGCCGCTTGCCTAAGCGCGGCTTCAAGTCGCAGTCGAAGCCTTTCAAGGCACAAGTGCGCTTGGGTGATTTGGCCAAGCTGCCGGTTGATCAGATTGATTTGCTGGCCTTGAAGCAAGCCGGGCTGGTGTCCGAGCTGGCGAGCACGGTGCGAGTCATCAAGTCGGGTGAACTGAGCAAAAAGCTGAGCGTTAAAGGCGTGATCGTCACCGCCGGCGCCAAAGCAGCCATCGAGGCTGCAGGCGGCTCAGTCGAGTAAAGCGTTTTCGGACGAACAGTGGCAACCGCATCCAAATCGTCAAAGAGCTCATCGAGCGGGTTCCCATGGAACCGGCTCTGGTTCTTGTTGGGTGCGCTCGTGGTGTTCAGAGTGGGTGCGCACATCCCGGTGCCGGGTATCGACCCGTTGCAGCTAGAGGCCTTATTCAACCAGAACCGTGGTGGCATCCTTGGGATGTTCAACATGTTTTCCGGCGGTGCATTGTCGCGCTTCACGATTTTTGCGCTGGGGATCATGCCCTACATTTCGGCGTCGATCATCATGCAGTTGTTGAGCGTGGTGTCGCCGCAGTTGGAGGCTTTGAAAAAAGAGGGCGAGTCAGGTCGTCGCAAGATCACTCAGTACACGCGCTATGGCACCTTGGTGCTGGCAACTTTTCAGGCACTCGGCATTGCGGTGGCCTTGGAAGCGCAGGCAGGCTTGGTGATTGACCCAGGCTTGGCATTTCGCTTCACGACCGTCGTGACACTCGTGACCGGCACAATGTTTCTGATGTGGCTTGGCGAGCAGATCACCGAGCGTGGTTTAGGTAACGGTATTTCCATCATTATCTTTGCCGGTATTGCGGCGGGTTTGCCCAGCGCGATTGGCGGCTTGTTCGAGTTGGTTCGTACCGGCTCAATGAACGCCCTGACCGCCATTGTGATTTGCGTGTTGGTCGCGTTGGTGACTTACGCCGTTGTTTTCATCGAGCGTGGTCAGCGCAAGATTTTGGTGAACTATGCGAAGCGCCAGGTGGGCAACAAAGTGTATGGCGGTCAAAGCAGCCACCTGCCGCTCAAGTTGAACATGGCGGGGGTTATTCCCCCGATTTTTGCTTCATCGATTATTTTGTTTCCGGCGACGATTACCAGTTGGTTTAC
>JBJTXC010000257.1:0-2550 GCA_046082065.1 Burkholderiaceae bacterium | reverse complement strand
ATTTGCGCAGGCCCGCTTGCCACTGGAGGCAAACGCGGGCCCGGTCAGCCTGCACGGCTGGATCGGACTGCCGACTGCGGCGAGAGGGCGCGCGGATGCGCAATTTTTTTATGTGAATGGTCGCTTTGTTCGGGACAAGTTGTTGACGCATGCAGTTCGGTCTGCCTACCAAGATGTGTTGCATGGTGATCGATTTCCTGCCTATGTGTTGACGCTTCAAATCGATCCATCACTGGTCGATGTCAATGTACATCCCTCCAAAATTGAAGTGCGATTCCGCGATAGTCGCGCCGTGTATCAGCTGGTATTTAACGCAGTGAGCCGTGCTCTGGCCAGCACAGCGCCAAACACGGACATGCCCACACCCGTAGTCAATATCAACACGCCATCATCTCGCCCCGTGCCGTGGATGGCCCAAACGCGACAGGCATCCCTCGGCATTGCACAAAGCATGGCGAACTATGGCGCCATGTTTACAGACCATCTGTACGCCGCGCAACCGTCGGCAGCTCTCAGTTCTGCAGAAAAAAAAGATATTGATCACGATGACCAAGCGGCTTTTCCGCTTGGTTTCGCACTTGCCCAGCTTCACGGCATCTACGTACTCGCGCAAAATCAAAGCGGTCTGATTCTGGTTGACATGCATGCGGCGCACGAGCGAATTCTTTATGAGCAGTTCAAGCAAGCGCTCGAAGACCATGCAGTCACTTTACAACCACTGCTGATACCCGTCACCTTCCAGGCGGATGCGGTTGAAGTCGGTACCGTAGAAGAACATCAAACGACCTTCAATAGCCTTGGCTTTGACATCGCTGTCATGTCACCAACGACCCTCGCAGTTCGGGCTATTCCTGCACTCATGAAAAATGCAGATGCGCAGTCGCTTGCGCGTGATCTGTTACGCGACCTGCGTGAATTCGGCGGCTCTCAAGTATTGACCGAGCATCGCAATCAATTACTTGGCACACTCGCCTGTCACACTGCGGTACGCGCAAATCGAGCACTGACGCTTCCTGAAATGAACGCCTTGTTACGACAGATGGAGGCTACCGAGCGCGCCGATCAATGCAACCACGGTCGTCCGACTTGGATACAGCTTGCGATAGCCGATCTCGATCGACTATTTCTTCGCGGGCAATAACGATGGCGATTGCACCGCTGCCGCAATTTGCGAATGCTCCATTGTTATTGTTGATTACGGCGATGATGATGATGCAACCGCTGTCGACTGATCTCTACCTGGCATCATTACCAAGTTTAGCAACCGGATTCGCCGTACCCGTCGCCACCGTGCAGTTGACGCTGAGTCTGTTTGTAATTGGATTTGGTGCAGCACAGTTGGTGATTGGGCCGCTGTCGGATCGATTCGGGCGACGACCGGTGCTGCTCACAGGCCTTTCGCTGTATGTTGCGGCAAGTGCCATCTGTGGCTTGGCGCTCTCCATTGAGCTACTGATCTTCGCGCGATTTCTGCAAGCGCTGGGCTGTTGCGCTGCGGTGATGATCGCGCGGGCCATCGTGCGTGACGCCTACGCACCTGAAGACAGTGCCAAGCTACTCGCCAAAGCAAGTACCTGGATATCACTCGCACCTATTTTCGGGCCTATTCTTGGCGCCTATTTGCAAGTGGCGTTTGGCTGGCGCGCGGCATTCATTGCATTGGGTATTTTTTCTGCCTGCGTGATGGCGGCATGCATTCGCCATATGCCTGAAACTAATCAACATAAAAATCCAACCGCGACCCAGATCAAGGGCATTATTGAAAACTACCGATTGGTACTCGGCTCACGCGAATTCTGGTTGAATGTGACACCGGGTGCCTTATCTTATTGCGGCATTTTCATTTTCATCTCTGGCTCAAGCTTTGTACTGATTAATGTATTGGGTGTCCCGACCCAATGGTTCGGCTACTGCTTCGCGATCGGCGTCACCGGGTATATGAGTGGCACCTTGGTGTGTCGTCGCTTGCTCAAGACTATCCCCGGCGAACAAGCACTTCGCATTGGTAGCGCTTGCTCATTCAGTGCAGGCATTTATTTTTTGGTCGCGACCTTGTTCGGATGGTGGCACTGGGCCGTGGTTGTGTTGGCGATGTTTTTGTCGATGGCGTCGCATGGTATTAATTTTCCGGTATCTCAAGCCGGTTCGATCGCACCATTTCCAAAACAAGCAGGTACTGCTGCTGGCCTGATGGGCGCCGTGATGATGGCATTTGCATTTGTGAGTGGAACGGTAGTGGGCGCGACGCACAACGGCACCCTCTATCCACTGGCGATGATCTCGGCGGTATTAGGTACGCTGAATTTCCTCTCGGTACGCTTGATAGGCAGACGATCCGCAGCCGTATGAGTAAACCACTGGCAGTTGCCATCATGGGCCCGACCGCATCAGGCAAGACGGCTGCCGCGTTGCATATTGCCGCCACATTACCCACCGAGATTATTTCGGTTGATTCAGCACTGATTTATCGTGGCATGGACATTGGCACGGCCAAGCCAAGCCTCACTGAGCGCGCCGCGGTGCCACATCATTTGATTGATATTCGTGAAC
>JBJTXC010000256.1:0-3162 GCA_046082065.1 Burkholderiaceae bacterium | reverse complement strand
CAATCGCGTGCCCACAGCGAGCGCACGTGCGAGCGCCACCAGCTTTTGCTGACCACCGGATAGCAGCAAGGCGCGTCGATCACGCATCTCTTGCAACTCGGGCAGCACCTGATACACAAACGCGAGTCGCTCCGCCGTATTAGCCACACCGGTCGCCCACAGCGGCACCAGAATATTTTCTTCGACACTGAGTTCCGGCACCAAGCCTCTATCCTCAGGCATGTAGCCGATGCCTAAACCTGCGCGCGCATGAGATGGCAAGCGCGTGAGGTCTTGACCATCGAAGCGAATCGAACCGCCCTGCAACGACAAGTGACCCATGATGGCGCGTAGCGTGGTGGTTTTACCGGCGCCGTTGCGCCCAATCAGCCCGACCATTTTTCCTTTGGCGACCGACAGCGATAGTCCGCGCAGCACTTGCGCCGATTGAATCGATAACTGTAGCTGTTCGATTTCAAGCATGATCAGTGTCGGCAGACATCTCGCCGGTGACATAGCGTTTCACGTCAGGCATAGCCAACGCCTGCGACGGCTGATCGTCCGCGATAATGCGCCCGCTATAGAAGGCAATCACACGCTGGCTGTAGCGCAAGACGATATCCATATCATGCTCGACAAATAAAACCGTCGTGCGACTTCCTTCCAATGCGCGCATGACGGTATCCATCATCGGAAACTTCTCGTCAGCTGACACACCGGATGTCGGCTCATCGAGCAATAACACGTTGGGTTGGCTGGTCAGCGCCATTGCAATATCTAGCAACTTGCGCACACCTCCGGGCAGCTCACTCACCAAGCGGTCAGCGTGCATTGATAAATCAAAGCGTTGAAGAATCTCTGCAGCCCGAGCCACGCTATCCGCATTTTTTGCAGGCTGCAGGAAAGATAGTGTGCTTTGCTGCGCCGCCAGCGCTGCCAGCAAATTGTTTTGTACTGTCAGCGAGTGGTACAACTGCGGAATCTGAAATGATCGGGCAACGCCCATGCGTGCGATCTGGCGTGGCGGCATGCCAATGATGCTCTGACCATCGAGCATGATCTCACCTGCATCCGGCTTGATGTAACCCGTGAGCATATTCACAAAGGTTGTCTTGCCGGCCCCGTTACTGCCGATCAGACTGACTCGCTCGCCATGAGCAATCGTCATTTGCACATCAGCCGCCGCAGTCACCGCACCAAACTTTTTTTGTATACCCTGCGCAGAGATCGCATTCATCGAGCTCATGGGCTACCTCGCTGCACGGTGCCGGTGCGCCAGCGTTGTACCCAGAGCGAGCCTATCCCGCTTGGCAAGAAGCGAATCACCGCGAGCAGGAACAAGCCCATCGCCAACTGCCAGCTGTTCGGGAAATACGCACTGGAAAACGATCGCACCAACTCCAGCGCGATCGAGGCAATGAATGCAGCCAGTACGCTGTGATGCCCGGCCAGAATAGCGACAAACACAAAATCGCCTGAACGCGTCCAGTAACTATAATCCGGCTCGACATGTCCAAGCGCGATGACCGCTAGCGCGCCACCGACACCACCACAAAATGCCGCGATAATGAAATTGGCTGCGATCAGTGAGCGCACCGAACTCCCCAGATATTCAACACGAATCTCGTTATCGCGTGCTGACAACGTGACCAAGCCACGCACCGAGTCAAAGTAAATCCGCATCCAGATACTGATGATGCCGACCACGATGACGGTCACTGTGTAGTTTGTGTAGCCAACGGATGTATCGCTTGGTCGCCAACCAAAATAACTGACGCGGCCCATGTTCAGACCATCCGATCCACCGAACGCGGTTGATTTGATCAACAGGCCGTACAGCACCATGGAGAGCGCCAGCGTCAGCATCGCAAAGAAAATCCCGCGGTAACGCGCGATCAACCATGCAAAAGGTGCGGCGATCAGTGCTGCGATCACACCGCCAGCGAAAGTCAGCAACAAGCCATCGGTCAAGCCCAAGGCACCAAAGCCCAGCGCGGCGGTGTAACCACCTGTGGCAAATACCAGGCCCTGACCAAACGACACCACACCACTGCGCATCAGCAGCATGATGCCAAGCGCCACCACGCCATTGGCCAGTGACATGGTGTGCAGAAAGGTCAGCCAGCGCGGCATAGCGGCACCACTCAACAGCAATACGACGATCACCAATGAACCGAGCAGCAGCGTACGCGTAGGCGTGGCATCGCGCGAGGTCATCTCAGATTTTCCTTGCCTGAATACGCTGAAACAGTCCCTCGGGACGGAACATCAGCACAATCGCCATCACCAGATAAATCGAGAACAATTCAGCGACCGGCCAGACATGCACTGCGGTTGATCGCGCCAAACCGACGATCAGCGCGCCAATCGCCGCACCGGGAATGCTACCCAGGCCACCGATGATGACAACAGCAAATGAAATGATGATGACGCCGACCGATACACCCGGCTGTACCGAGATCATGGGTGCCGTTAAAGCACCACCCAATGCCGCCAAAAAAATGCCGGTCGAAAAAGCCAAGGTGTAAACACGCGAGACATTCACACCCATACTCGCAGCGATTTCTTCATTGTGAATGACAGCGAGTACCAATTTGCCGAATCGGGTACGGTTCAATCCCCACCAGACACTGACACCCACCACGACTGCGGCCAGCACCAGCATGAAGTCGTAACCCACATACGACAACGTACCGATGTCGACCATGCCAAACAGCATGTAGGGGTCAGCCACGTATAAGGGATTCACACCCCAGATCAATTTGGTCAAGTCTTCCATGATCAGGAATAGTGCGAAGGTCACCAGCACCAACAACACCTCATCGCGCCCATAGAACATACGCAGCAAACCACGTTCGCAGAGCGGTGCCACCAAGGCTGCCACTACGACCGCAGCCAGCAGCATTGCCACAATTGACCATGCGGGTGCCAGCTGCATGCTGGTGAACCAAGCAACCATACTGGCCGTGGCGTAAGCGCCGAGCGCATAGAAACTGCCGTGTGCGACGTTCAGTATTTTGAGAATACCGAACACCAAGGTCAGACCGAGCGCAACAATGAATAGCCATGACGCGTAGGTCAGGCCATCAATCAGTATCGTCAACAGTAACGGCATTTAGCGTGGCCGATGCGTCGCGTGAGTGATTAGTCGCACTTCGCTCCCGGGAAGCCGGCTTTCATCCA
>JBJTXC010000255.1:0-2711 GCA_046082065.1 Burkholderiaceae bacterium | reverse complement strand
GCCGGTATGGGTGATGATCTGAAATGATCGACCCTCGCTATCGATCATGCCTTTTGGCCGATTTGCTGTAGCCGACTGAATCGCTGCACGTACATCTTCAGCTGACAAGCCTTGCCGGTGCAGTGCAAACGGCAGCAATTCAATACGTACCGCCGGCAACGAACCACCGCCCAGCTCGACGTCGCCGACGCCTTCAACTTGCATCAGGCGTTGCTGTATCTGATTCGATACCGCTTCGTAAATCTGGCCGGTCGAGCGAGTTTTCGAGGTCAGCGCCAGCACAATCACGGGCGAATCGGTGGGATTTGATTTTGAGTAGGTCGGGTTGGCGCGCAGCGAGATCGGCAGATCGGCGCGCGCTGCATTGATCGCCGCTTGCACCTCGCGCGCTGCCGTATCAATTTTTTTGGAGAGCTCAAATTGCAGGTTGATGCGAACCGAACCATTGCCGCTGCTCGAGCTCATCTCGGTGACGCCGGGTATTGCGCCCAGCCGCCGCTCGAGTGGCGAGGCTACACTCGACGCAAGGGTGGCCGGGCTGGCGCCGGGCAGTTGTGCGCGTACCGAGATGCTGGGTGATTCCACTTGCGGTAACGGCGCCACCGGCAACAAGAAAAACGCTGCAACACCGGTGAGTGCAATTGCAATCGTCAGCAGCGTGGTGCCGATCGGCCGTTCAATGAAGGGCCTCGACAGGTTCATTGTTTCGTCCCCGAGCCAGTCTCGGGTTGTGTGGTTGAACGCGATGCAGCTTGCGCCGCAGCAGTTTGTGCAGAGCGCGTGCTACTGCCCAGCCATTGCCGACCAAGACGATCAAAGCCGAGATAAATCACCGGCGTGGTAAACAAGGTCAGCAATTGGCTTACCAATAGCCCCCCAAAAATTGCCAGGCCCATCGGGTGCCGCAATTCAGCGCCTTCACCCCAGCCGAGCATCAGAGGCAAGGCAGCAAATAGTGCTGCCAGCGTGGTCATTAAAATCGGGCGAAAGCGCAGCAGCGCGGCTTGCTCAATCGCTTCGCGCGGCGATTTATTTTCTTTTCGCTCGGCGGCTATCGCGAAGTCGATCATCATGATCGCGTTTTTCTTGACGATGCCTATCAACAAAATGATGCCGATCACGCCAATCACACCCAACTCGTGGCCAGCAATCATCAATGCCAGCAACGCGCCCACACCCGCCGATGGCAGGGTCGATAAAATTGTCAGCGGGTGTACATAGCTTTCATACAGCACACCCAGCACGATATACACGCAGATCACCGCCGCTAAAATCAACCAGAGCTGGTTCTCCAGCGCCGCATCAAACGCGCCCGCTGCACCTAAAAAATTCAGGGTGATCGAAGCCGGCATGTCAATCGCTTGCGCTGCCTTGCGAATCGCACTGACTGCATCTTCCAGCGCACCACCGGGCGCGGTATCAAAGCCAACCGTGGTGGCGGGGAACTGGCCCACACGCGTAATTTGAAGGGGTGACGCGTGCTCGCGCACCGTCGCAATCGCGCCCAGCGTGGTGGGTTTGCCCGAGCCGGTTTTAATCGGCATATCTGCCAGTGCCTGCGCCGAGTTGGTACTGCCCGGTGCGGCTTCCAGCACCACTCGCAGCTGGTTGGTATCAGAAAAAATTGTCGAGACGATGCGCTGACCAAATGCGTTGTACAGCGCGTCATCAATCGCCGCGGCACTCACGGCCAAGCGCGATGCGCTGTCACGATCGACACTCACCATCAACGAAGCGGCGCTGACGCCGACATCCGAGCTCACATGCGAGACTGCAGGCTCATTCGCCAACTGTTGCACCAGCAACTCAGTCCAGCGTTGTACCGCCGCGCTATCTGCACCTTCCAGCGCTACCCGGTATTGGGTGGGGCCGGTTTCTGCATCAATGGTCAGATCCTGCACTGGCTGCACATACAAGCGGGCGCCGGGGACTTGTGCGGCGCGCGCTCGTAAACGATCCATGATCTGCAGCTGTGACGCGCTACGTTCAGTACGCAGATTAATCAGCAAGCTACCCGTGTGCAGCATGGGGTTGCTATTGCCGACGCCCACTTGCGAGCTGAGCGAGGCCACATCCGGGTCTTGCAATAATTCGCGTGCGACTGCTTGCTGCAGGCTTGCCATCGCCGCAAATGAAATACCCTCGCGCGCCTCGACTCGGGCTTGTAGCCGGCCGGTGTCCTGCTGCGGAAACAATCCTTTTGGAATGTAGACGTAAAGCAGTACGGTGAGCAGCAGCGTACCGAATGCAATCAGCAGGGTCAGGGGCTGATGCTCGAGTACCCAAGCCAGCATCTGCCGGTAGCCATTCAGTAAACGATCAAATCCGGCTTGCAGCGTGCGAGCAAGCGCAGGCGGATCAGTACCATCTTCTGCACGCAGCATGCGTGCCGCCATCATTGGTACCAGGGTTAATGACACCAGTGCCGAGATCACGATCGTGATAGCCAAGGTCACGGCAAACTCTCGGAATAATCTTCCCACGACATCCGACATGAACAGCAGCGGGATCAACACCGCGATCAGCGAGACAGTCAGCGAAATAATGGTGAAACCGATTTCGCCCGCCCCTTTGAGCGCGGCTTGCATGGGTGGCTCGCCACGTTCGATGTAGCGCGAGATATTTTCTTGCGACACGATGGCATCGTCGACCACAAAGCCGGTGGCAATCGTCAGCGCCATCAAGGTCAGGTTGTTCAGGCTATAGCCCAG
>JBJTXC010000254.1:0-3919 GCA_046082065.1 Burkholderiaceae bacterium | reverse complement strand
CGTAAGCGGCCATGCTTTGGCGCCGCTCCAGACTAAGATTTTCTGGCATCAGTAAAATCATGCGGTAACCCTTCATGGCTGCCGCCATAGCCAGCGCGATACCCGTGTTGCCACTAGTCGCCTCGATCAGCGTGTCGCCAGGTTTGATCTCGCCACGCTCCTCAGCGCCACGAATCATTGCAAGTGCTGGTCGGTCTTTCACCGAGCCCGCCGGATTGTTACCCTCGAGTTTGCCGAGAATGATGTTGTTGCGCCGTGCGACTTCCTCGCCCGGTATGCGCTTGAGCTGCGCAAGTGGCGTATTACCGACGAGATCCTCAATGGAATGAAATGACATGGCGGTGTTTTGCGTCGAGCAAAGTAAACCGCCATTGTAGTGGAAAGCGAAAAGTCACTACGGCCACCAGAGGTAGCCGTATGTCGATCTACTGCTTGGCTGCTGCGGGCTTGTCGCTACCTTTATCGGAGGCCTTGTCCATACTCTTATCTCCACCCTTCTCTGCTGCTTTGTCGGCACTCTTCTCGGCTGACTTGCTTGCTTTGCCAGTACCAGCAGTACCTTCGTAGCTCTTGCCATTCACCGTCAGCCCCGCTGCGGAGAGCTTGACTGCATTACGCGAACCAACGCCTTTGACGCGCCGCTCCAGATCGGCCCAGTCTTTGAAGTTTCCATTCTTTTCGCGCTCGGCGAGGATGGCTTTGGAAGTCGCAGGACCGATACCGGCAATACTATCGAGCCCGGCTTGATCGGCACTATTCACATCAACCGCTGCCAGTGCAGAACCCGACATGACGAACAGCACCAAGGCAGCTAACCAGAATTTTTTCAGCATGAATCTTCTCCGCGTTAAGTTGAACAGAAGTGCGGCCGAGTTCGAACAAGGCAAACAGCCGCAGCAGCATTAAACGCGAGGAAAGCTGAATTGAACGTGCAAGAAGGGATGATTATTTTGCATGGTGCGGTGATTGATCATGACTGACCCATCACCGACAAATCTTCGGTACGTCTTGGCGCATAACTCTCCCATTGGCTGCATCCGGGACAGTGCCAATAAAACTGGCGCGACTTGAAACCACAATGACCACACTGATAACGACCGAGCTTTTGTGCATAGCCTCCCACCAGGCTCTTGACCAGCGAGAGTTCGGCAAGTCGCTCGGGCGGCGCATGCATCAGACGCGCCTCGATTAATTTATCCAGTCCGAGCAGCGTTGGGGTACGGCGCAATTCATCACTGACCAACTGATTCGCAGCCTCGGCACCATCCAACTCAAGCACGCCACGAAACACCACCTCGAGTAAATCGATAGACGGTGTCTCGGCGAGATAACCGCGTAGTAGATTCAATCCTTCACGCAAACGATCAACCTGTCGATAGCCCTCCAGCAAGCGCGGCGCGACCAAACCTACATGGCCCGCACTTTGTTGCTCGACGCGCCGCCAGGTACGCAGCGCAGCCTCGGTATCACCTTTGGCAGACAGGGCGTCGCCAGCTAACAGCGTGGCGCGTACATTATTACGATCAAAGGCTAGCGCTTTATCAAGTGTGGTGAGCGCAGCATCCGGATTGACGTGCACCAGTTCATCTTGCGCGATCTCGCAATGAAATTGAGCGATCTCTTTTTGGTAGGCTCCGGAGCCGGACGCTTGCAATGCGAGTGCAGCATCGATCGCACGACGCCACTCTTTTTCGCGCTGATAAATCTCCAGCAGCGCACGACTGGCTTGCGGAGCGAACTGTGTCCCTTCTAGCTGATGAAAAGTTTCTTCAGCCCGATCGAGCAAACCTGCCTTGAGATAATCCTGCCCCAGTTCGAAGCGTGACTGTGCACGCATCTCGGGTGATAAGTCAGCGCGTGCCAATAAGTTTTGATGCACACGTACAGCGCGTTCAATATCGCCACGCCGACGAAACAGCTTGCCGAGTGCGAAATGCAGCTCGGCGGTTTCAGGGTCAAGCCGAGCGATCTCGACAAAGGCATCAATCGCCTTGTCCGGATCTTCGTCCAGCAAGGCATTCAAGCCTTGGTAATAACTGCGTGGTAGTCGGCGCGACTCGGAGATAACGTGGCGGATATCAACTCGCGCTGCAATCCAGCCGAGTGCGAAAAAAAACGGGATGGAGACCAGCCACCAGGTTTCAAATTCCATCCTGGCTCCTGATTAAAGACCGACCTGTTCGATCAGGTTCTCGGGTGAAGGTGGCTGGCTGCGGACCTTTGCTTGCTCAACGGCCGCTTGCTTTTGTTGTTCAACATCTCGCTGCAACGCTAACAGCTCACGCCGGTAACGCAGCAAAGTGCCGGTCATGGCAAGCACGCCGATGACCAAGCCCAACAACAGAAAGCCCAGCAACAATAAAATCAGCGGCGCGCTCGCTTTGCTATTCCAGAACAAACGAAGTACAACCTCGTCAGTGTTCTTTAAGGCGAAGTCGAAAAACACAATGAAAAGCGCGAGCGATAACAGCCGGATCAGATGTTTCATGCTCGCGCTCCTTGTACCGATGAGCTACGCCAGACTTAGTCGTCATGGATCGGCTGCCCGACCATGGCATCGACACGCTCGCGCAGCTCCTTGCCCGCCTTGAAATGCGGTACTCGTTTGCCTGGCACCACCACCGTCTCACCCGATTTCGGATTGCGTCCGATACGCGGGGGACGGCTGTTGGTAGCAAAACTGCCGAAACCACGAATCTCGATACGCTGACCAGCGATCAGCGCATCGGTCATCGCGTCCAGCAGCGTCTTGACGGTGAAATCCGCATCCTTGGCAACCAGTTGCGGATAACGCTCAGCCAGACGGGCGATCAGCTCCGACTTGGTCATCGGCGAGACCTGCTCAGCTCTTGGTATCGAGTTTGGCTTTCAGCAGCGCGCCCAAGCTGGTCGTGCCGGATGCCGCGGCGGAATCCGTCGACATCTTTTGCATCGCCTCTTGCGTCTCTGCATTGTCTTTCGCCTTGATCGACAGCTGTATGCTGCGCGCCTTGCGATCGACGTTGATGATCATCGCCTCAAGCGTATCGCCCACTTTCAGATGGGTGCCGGCATCTTCGACCCGATCACGCGAGATCTCGGATGCGCGCAGATAGCCTTCCACTTCCTCTGACAGCGTGATCACTGCGCCTTTCGGTTCGACAGCCTTGACGGTGCCATGCACCAAGGCGCCTTTGTCGTTCATCGCACAGTAGTTGTTGAACGGATCACCCTCGAGCTGCTTGACGCCCAGCGAAACACGCTCGCGCTCGACGTCGATCGCCAGCACCACGGCTTCGAGTTCATCACCTTTCTTGAAGCGGCGCACAGCCTCTTCGCCGGTTTCGCTCCACGACAGATCCGACAAATGCACCAGACCGTCGATGTTGCCCGCCAAGCCAATGAACACAACGAAGTCGGTAATGGATTTGATCGCGCCTCTGACCTTGTCGCCTTTTTTATGCGAAATCGCGAAATCGTCCCATGGATTCGGCTTGCACTGCTTCATACCGAGACTGATGCGGCGACGGTCTTCGTCGATCTCGAGCACCATCACTTCGACTTCGTCGCCGAGCTGCACGACTTTGGAAGGAGCGACGTTCTTGTTGGTCCAGTCCATTTCGGAGACGTGCACCAGGCCTTCGATGCCGGGTTCGATCTCGACGAACGCACCGTAATCGGCGATGTTCGTGACCTTGCCGAACAGGCGGGTGCTGTTCGGGTAGCGGCGGGCCACGCCCATCCAGGGGTCGTCGCCCAGTTGCTTGAGGCCCAGCGAGACGCGGTTCTTCTCGGCGTCGAACTTCAGGACCTTGGCGGTCAGCTCTTGACCCACCGTCACCACTTCGCTCGGGTGACGGACACGGCGCCAGGCCATGTCGGTGATGTGCAGCAGGCCGTCGATACCGCCCAGGTCCACGAAGGCACCGTACTCGGTGAT
>JBJTXC010000253.1:0-3942 GCA_046082065.1 Burkholderiaceae bacterium | reverse complement strand
CCCAGCCAGCGCTGGTCTACAAACGGCACACCCGCGCGCTGCGCCTCGGCAGCGATAATGTCGCGCGCCTGACGCTTGGTGCCTACCATCAGGATGGTGCCGCGGTTGGCGGACAGCTGACGAATGTATTTGGTCGCCTCCTGGAACATGGCCATGGTTTTTTCCAGGTTGACGATATGAATTTTGTTGCGATGGCCGAAAATAAACGGAGCCATCTTGGGGTTCCAGAAGCGGGTTTGGTGTCCGAAATGGACGCCGGCTTCCAGCATCTCACGCATAGTGACTGACATAGTTTCTCCAGGGTTGTGTCTTGAGACCGGCCAGCAACCCGAACAGAATGTGTTGACGGGCACCCTTGGGGCACGGGCTCGTGATTTACAAAAAAGTTAATGTTTTAGCCGTTGCCGCCTCCGGTCGGCGACAAGAAACAAGCTAACCCACAATTTTACCCGTAAATCAAGTCCCCATGCAATCCTGCCAACCGAAGCATCGAGGTAAGCGGCGAGGGCGTCGGCCTGAACGCGAGCAGCAAATGGGTCGACTATAATCTTGGCTTCTCTCACAGGACTGCCACCGCCAAAGCTTCACGGCGCTCGCGCAGCAGCATCATGGGCAACATCACCATCAAGACTGCGGAAGACATCGCTGGCATGCGGGTGGCCGGTCGGCTCGCCTCGGAGGTGCTTGATTTCATCACGCCGCATGTCAAAGCAGGGGTGAGCACCGATCAGCTCGACAAGCTGTGTCACGACTTCATGGTGAATGTGCAGGGCGTCACGCCGGCACCACTCAATTACTGCCCGCCCGGTTATACGCCCTACCCCAAATCCATCTGCACCTCGGTGAATGAGGTGGTCTGCCACGGCATACCGGGCGACAAAGTGTTGAAGCAAGGCGATGTCGTCAACATTGATGTCACTGTCATCAAAGATGGTTACCACGGCGATACCAGTCGCATGTTTTTTGTTGGTGAGCCTTCCATTCTCGCCAAACGTCTTAGCGAGATTACCTATGAATGCATGTGGCTGGGCATCTCACGCATCAAGCCTGGTACCTATCTGGGTGATCTTGGCCATGTGATCCAGCAATACGCAGAAAACGCCGGATTCTCGGTAGTGCGAGAGTTTTGCGGGCACGGCATCGGCAAGGTATTTCATGAAGAACCGCAGGTGCTGCACTACGGTCGGCCCGGCACGCTCGATCAATTAGTAGCCGGCATGATCTTCACCGTCGAGCCCATGATCAATGCAGGGCGCAGAGAAATTCGCGAGATGAGCGACGGCTGGACCATCAAAACCCGCGACCGTAGCCTGTCGGCACAGTGGGAACACACCGTGCTGGTCACAGAATCTGGCTACGAAGTATTGACCCTCTCCGCCGGCTCGCCACCACCACCTGCCTTCATTACCACCACCGAAGCAGACAACCCGACCCGCGTGGACTGACATGACCACATGGTCGATCTCTCTGCGCGAACAGCTAAGGGAAGGCCGACAGGCAATCGTCGACGAATACCTGCATGATCGTCGGCCCGAGCGGCTGCTGAAGCGCATCGCTCAGCATGCCGATCAAATTCTCACTCAAGCCTGGCAGGCAATCAGCATGCCTTCCTCATCCACGCTGGTCGCCGTGGGTGGCTACGGCCGAGGCGAACTCTTCCCCTACTCGGATATTGATCTGCTGATTCTTTTGCCAGCACCGCCGGACGCTGCGCTGCGCGAGAAGCTCGAGCAACTCGTACAGCTGTTCTGGGATCTTGGGCTGGAGATTGGGCATAGCATCCGAACAGTGGATGAGTGCATCACCGAATCCGAAGCGGACATCACCGTACAGACCAGTCTGCTGGAGGCGCGACGCATTACCGGCTCGCGAACGCTATTCAAGCGACTGCAGCAACGTCACGCGCAGGCTATGGACGCCCGTGCATTTTTTCAGGACAAAATTCTAGAACTGCGACAGCGACATGTGAAGTATGAGAACACGCCATACAGCCTCGAGCCCAACTGCAAAGAAAGCCCCGGTGGCCTGCGAGACTTGCAAGTGATTATTTGGGTATCCAAGGCCGCTGGCCTGGGTCGTTCCTGGCGCGAGCTGGCAGAAAGCCAGATTATTACGCGCACCGAAGCTCGTCAGCTGGCAGAGAAAGAGCGCGCCTTCAAGGATATTCGTATTCGTTTGCACCTGCACGCGGGCCGTCGTGAAGATCGGTTGGTATTTGATGTGCAAGGACCGATCGCAGAAACCTTTGGCTTTACGGCCAGTGAAGACAGGCGCGCCAGCGAAGTACTGATGCAGCGCTACTACTGGGCTGCAAAAGCCGTCACCCAACTCAATAGTATTTTATTACTGAATATCGAGTCACGTCTGTTCCCGAAACCACTCGCATCGCGACCGGTGAATGAACGTTTCAATGAAGTCAACGGCATGATCGATATTGCCCACGATGAGGTATTCGAGCAAACACCGTCCGCGATGTTGGAGATTTTTTTACTGCTCGAGCGCTATGGTGAATTGAAAGGCATGACTGCGCGCACCCAGCGAGCGCTGTGGCATGCCCGCTTTCGAATCAATGCTGAATTCCGACGCGATCCAAAAAACCGCGAGTTGTTTCTCCAAATAGTGCAGTCGCCGAAAGGCGTGACTCATGCGCTACGCGGCATGAACCAGCTATCGATTTTAGGTCGCTATCTGCCTAACTTTCGGCGCATCATCGGCCAGATGCAGCATGATCTGTTTCATGTATATACGGTTGATCAGCATATCTTGATGGTGGTACGCAATGTACGGCGTTTCACGATTCCCGAGCACTCACACGAGTACCCTTTCTGCAGCCAGTTGATTGCCAATTTCAGTCAGCCTTGGCTGATTTATATCGCCGCACTGTTTCACGATATTGCCAAAGGCCGTGGCGGCGATCATTCGGTGCTAGGTAAATCGGATGCGCGTCGGTTTTGTCGCGATCATGGTTTAAGCAAACAAGATACCGAGCTGGTGATATTTTTGGTCGAGCATCATTTATTGATGTCACAGGTCGCACAAAAGCAAGACTTGTCCGATCCGGATGTGATTCGCGCTTTTGTCAAAACCGTTAAAACCGAGCGCCGCCTGACCGCTTTGTACTTACTCACCGTCGCGGATATTCGCGGCACCAGTCCTAAAGTGTGGAATGCATGGAAAGGCAAGCTACTGGAAGACTTGTATCGAATGAGTTTACGTGTGCTCGGCGGCGAAGCGCCGTCGACTGACCGCGTGCTGCAAAACCGACAGCAGGAAGCACGCGCCACGCTCAGGCTGCACGGCCTGCCGGATGAGGCCCATGATCTGCTCTGGAAGCGACTTGATGTGGGTTACTTCCTGCGACATGACGCTGCCGAAATCGCATGGCATACCCGCGTACTGCAAGCGCATCTGGACGATGAACAGAGTATCGTTCGTTGCCGCATTGCGCCCATTGGTGAGGGATTACAAGTAGTGGTGTACTTACGTGATCGTGCCGATTTATTTGCGCGAATTTGCGGTTATTTTGATCGGCATAATTTCAGTATTCTGGATGCCAAAGTACAAACGACTCGTAATGGCTACGCGCTCGATACATTTTTGGTGAGTGAGCCCAGCTTCGCCGAGAACTATCGTGAGCTGATTGCTCTGGTTGAGCACGATCTTGCACTGTGGGTACAGAGTGACGCGACCTTGCCCTCGCCGAGTAAAGCAAGGCTGTCTCGTCTATCGCGAACCTTTCCAATTACACCGACAGTGCATCTCTCGCCCGATGAGCGTGGTCAATATCATCTTCTTTCAGTGTCGGCGAATGATCGGCCAGGCTTGCTCTATTCAATTGCCAGTGTCCTGGCACGCTACAAAGTGAATTTACATACCGCAAAAATCGCTACGCTTGGCGAGCGCGTTGAAGATGTATTTGTAGTCGATGGGCCAATGCTGTCA
>JBJTXC010000252.1:0-11318 GCA_046082065.1 Burkholderiaceae bacterium | reverse complement strand
GGGAAGCCGCGGTCGGGTCGTCGTTGCGGGTGGACAGCGCGCGCATGGCGGCAAAACCACCCACGCCCAGGGGCGAGACGGTGGCCTCGGCGCCGCCGGCGATCATGACATCGGCATCGCCGTACTCGATTAAACGACCCGCTTCGCCGATGCAGTGCAGGCCGGTGGTACATGCGGTCACGATAGCCAGGTTCGGGCCTTTCAGACCGTACTTGATCGAGAGATGACCGGAGATCATGTTGATGATGGATGCCGGTACAAAGAACGGACTGATACGGCGTGGCCCACGTTTTTCATACTCGCCGTGGGTTTCTTCGATCATGGGCAGGCCGCCAATACCCGAACCAACCATCACACCAATCCGTTCGGCATTCGCATCGGTTACCGCCAAGCCGCTGTCTTGCGTGGCTTGCATACCCGCTGCCAACCCGTAGTGGATGAACGTGTCCATGTGCCGCGCTTCCTTGGCCGGAATATAGTCTTCGACTTGAAAACCCTTCACCTCACCGGCGAAGGTCGTCGAGAACGCGCTGATGTCAAACTTGGTGACAGTGGCAATGCCGGATTGTCCGGACAGTAGCGCTTCCCATGCAGATGAGATGGTGTTGCCAACGGGGGATATACATCCCAATCCCGTCACAACGACCCGGCGTCGAGGGGGGCGAGTCAAACAGTACTCCTGGAGATCGGATTCGGCAGTGCGCGGAGAAGCTTAGGCCTTGACGTGCGCCTTTGCGTAATCGATAGCTTGCTGCACCGTGGTGATTTTTTCTGCTTGTTCGTCAGGGATTTCCATTTCGAACTCGTCTTCGAGTGCCATCACGAGCTCAACGGTGTCAAGCGAATCAGCACCAAGATCGTCAACAAAAGATGACTCATTTTTGATATCGGCTTCGGCAACACCAAGCTGCTCGGCAACGATTTTTTTAACACGTGATTCGATGTCAGACATCTTCATCCTCCAGTGGGTGTTTATACGTTTGAGTGAAAGAATTCTATCAGGTTTGCGATGCGGAACTTAAGTTTTGACTTCTGATTTTGCCAACATTGCCATGGCGTTTGCTGCGCACAAAAAGGCAATTCATCAGCCCCCGCTCATGTACATGCCGCCATTCACATGCAGCGTAGTGCCTGTGATGTAGCCGGCGTGTGGTGATGCGAGAAATGCCACACTGGCCGCAATATCTTCCGGCGTACCGAATCGCCCTGCAGGTATCTGCTGCAACAGCGCTGCTACTTGCTGCTCCGTTAACGCCTTGGTCATGTCGGTATCAATAAAGCCAGGTGCGATGCAGTTGACCGTGATATTGCGGCTGCCAATCTCGCGTGCCAGCGCACGACTCATGCCCGCCACGCCCGCTTTGGCGGCGGCATAATTCATTTGACCCGGGTTACCGGCAGAGCCGACCACTGATGTGATGTTGATGATGCGGCCATATTTTGCTTTCATCATGCCGCGCAATACAGCACGCGACAAACGCGCGACGGCGGTCAGGTTGGTCGAGATGACCGCATCCCACTCGTCGTCTTTCATGCGCATCGCAAGTTGATCTTGCGTGATACCAGCGTTGTTTACAAGGACGGAGACACCACCCAAGTCTTTGCCGATGTGCTCAATCAATGCGAGTGAAGCTTCTGCGTCATTGACGTTCAACACCACGCCATGACCTGCATCTGCACGCACGGCTTTAAGTGCATCAGTAATCGATGCGGCACCTGACTCAGACGTCGCGGTACCAATCACCGTTGCACCTTGCTGGGCAAGCTCAATTGCAATTGCCCTGCCTATGCCACGTGATGCGCCCGTCACCAGCGCGATTTGCTTGTCGAGCACTGCGCTCATTGGCTTGCCTCCAGAACTGCCTCAAGTGAAGCTTGATCATTGATTGCATCTGCGCTGAGCTGTGCGTCGATACGCTTGACTAAACCACTCAGCACCTTTCCGGGCCCACATTCAATCACGCGTGTCATACCCAAGGCTGACATTTTCTGCACCGACTCGACCCAGCGAACCGGCGCTGCAGCCTGACGCACCAAGGCATCTTTGATCGCCACTGCATCAGCCTGAATGGCCACATCCACATTGTTGACGAGTTGAATCGTCGGTGCGGAAAAATTCACGGTCGCGAGGTACGCTCGCAAACGATCGGATGCGGGCTTCAACAGCGATGAGTGAAACGGCGCAGATACGGGTAACGGCAATGCGCGCTTTGCACCTTTGGCTTTGGCCAATTCGCATGCCCGCTCTACTGCCGCTTTATGCCCCGCGATCACCACCTGAGCTGGCGCATTGAAATTGACCGGCTCAACCACTTCGCCTTCTGCAGCCTCGGCGCACGCAGCGCGCACATCATCGTCAGACAAACCAAGCACGGCGGCCATACCGCCTTGCCCTACTGGCACTGCCTCTTGCATGGCTTGCGCACGAAATCGCACCAACGGCACGGCATCACGAAACTCGATGACACCTGCTGCGACCAAGGCCGAGTATTCGCCCAGACTATGTCCGGCAACCAGACCAGGCAACGCGCCACCGGCAGCAATCCAGGCCCGGTAAAACGCCACCGCCGAAGCCAGCATGACGGGCTGCGTGTTGGTGGTGAGATCAAGCGACTCTTTGGGACCCTCGGCAATCAATTTCGCCAGATCGAGTTTTAATACCTCCGATGCCTCGCTGATGGTGTCACTCACCACGCGATTACCAGCAAAACCGTTCAGCATACCGATCGCTTGCGACCCCTGACCGGGAAAAACAAATGCGGTTGCGTTCATATTGATTCAATACCTGCTGATGCTTGTTTACTTGATTGATTAAAAAACTTTACGATGACCGTGCAGCGTTAATGGGTGTCTTACATTCGCAGCAGCGCAGCGCCCCAGGTAAAGCCACCACCCACGCCTTCCATCATTACGTGATGGCCTGATTTGATACGACCATCGCGCACAGCGACATCCAATGCCAACGGTATCGATGCAGCCGACGTATTGCCATGCTGATCGACTGTTACCACCATTTTTTCGAGCGGCAAGCCGAGTTTTTTCGCCGTACCTTGCATGATGCGAATATTCGCCTGATGCGGAATCAGCCAGTCGATTTGTTCCGACTGCATACCCGCAGCGGCCAGTGTTTCATTCGCCACCTGCTCCAGCACTGATACTGCAAGCTTGAATACGGCCTGTCCATCCATCGTCAGAAACGCACTGCCTTGGATTGCACCACCACTCATATGACCCGGCACGCAAAGAATATCTGCATGACGACCATCGGCATGTAATTTGGTGGCCAGAATACCCGGTTGATCAGCAGCAGTCAGTACCACCGCGCCGGCACCATCACCAAACAAAACACAGGTGGTGCGATCATTGAAATCGAGAATCCGCGAGAACACTTCAGCGCCAATCACCAGCGCGCGCTTGTGCATGCCGGATCGAATAAAGCTGTCGGCTACCGATATCGCATACACAAAGCCACTACACACCGCTTGAACATCGAGCGCTGCGCAGTGATTGGTGATACCCAGCTTGCGTTGCACGACGCAGGCGGTGCTCGGAAAACCACCCAGATAATCCGGTGTCGAGGTGGCGAGAATAATCAGATCGATATCATCTGCGCTCAGTTGTGCCATCTGCAGCGCACGCTGCGCTGCGGTCGCCGCCAGATCACTTGAGAGCACACCGTCGTCAGCAAAATGTCGCGCCGAAATGCCACTGCGTGAGACGATCCATTCGTCCGAGGTCTCGAGACCACGCTCGGCCAACATCGCTGCCAAATCCTCGTTAGCGAGGCGACGTGGGGGCAGACAGCTGCCAGTACCAACGATGCGGGCGTATGTGCTCATGCCAATCAGGTTGAGGGGCTCTCTGCGCTCGCAGCTTGCGGCATCAGATCGCCGATGGCTGCTTCGATACGGGACAACACATCATGTCGCGCCGCGTCGAACGCGCGCCGAATCGCCCACTCGAAACCGTAGGCGTTTTCGCCGCCGTGGCTCTTGAACACTAGGCCGCGTAGCCCGAGCAGGCTCGCCCCATTGTAACGGGAGGGATTCAGCCGCTGAGAAATTCGTCGCAACGCGCCCTGCGCCAGTATCGCGCCCAAGGTATTCAGCCAGCCCTGCTTCAGCTCGCTGACCAACACGCCTTTCACCAGGCGACCCAAGCCTTCAGCCGCCTTCAACGTGACATTGCCGACAAAGCCATCGCACACCACGATATCGGTGGTGCCTTCGAAGATGTCATTACCTTCAACATTGCCGTAAAAATTGATCAAACCCTTGTCATGATCTGCACGCAACAGCTCGGCAGTTTGCTTCACCAGCTCGTTGCCTTTAATGTCTTCTTCACCGACATTCAACAAGCCGACGGTGGGTCGGGCGTGACCCTCAACAGCTGCCACCAACGCGGAACCCATTAACGCAAACTGATGCAGGTGAAATGGCTCGCAGTCCACATTGGCGCCAAGATCAAGCACGTAGGTCGGGCCGTCTTTTTGGTTTGGCAAGATGGTGCAAATTGCAGGTCGATCGACACCGGCAATAGTTTTAAGCAAATAACGCGAGACGGCCATCAATGCACCGGTATTGCCAGCCGAAACACACGCCAGTGCATTGCCTTCTTTGACTTGATCGACGGCGACTCGCATCGACGAGTCACGCTTGCGACGCAAAGCCACCTCGAGCGTGTCGTCCATCTCCACGACTTCCGTGGCGTTGACAATGCTGAGTTGCGGGTGGTTTTCTGCACCAAGTTTGCTCAGCTCGGCGCGAATGCTTTCTTCACGACCAACCAGCAGCAAATGCGCATCCCCTTGCTGATTGACGAAGGCGAGCGAGGCAGGCACGGTCACCGACGGGCCGTGGTCGCCGCCCATGCAGTCTATCGAGATGCGGACAGTCATGACCAACACGCCGAGGTGTCAAGGCACCCGGGGATCATGACCTGGTTGAAATGGTCGCCCATACAAAAACGGCGCGAGCGGTCGAAGACCCCTGACGCCGAATGATAAAGATGCTTTGCGTGGAACTGGGTTCGCCAGCGACGAATTATTCGTCGTTCTTGGTCTTCATGACCTTGCGGCCACGGTAGAACCCGTTCGGGCTGATGTGATGACGCAGATGCACTTCACCCGTGGTCGGCTCGATCGCGGTGGCCGGTGGGGTGAGAAACTGGTGCGAGCGGTGCATACCCCGCTTCGACGGCGTCTTTTTGTTTTGCTGAACTGCCATAACGTACTCCTAAGAAGCACTGTCTGAGCCCTGCGCTAAATGCAGATTAGCGTTTAGCTATGCCCGAAAACAGCGAATCCAAAATTTTAACACAACGGAATGGCTTGACCACCCTCCCCCGGCAGCGCGACACCACGCTCCCGGCCGCGTTAGCAGCGACTCAATCGGGTAATTTAGGGTGAATTTTGCCGGGAATCATTTTCAAATAATTAATTTTGCCGGTCTACTTTTTCAGTTTCTGCAATACGGCAAACGGAGAGTCAGGCTTCTCCGACCCGACCGCCGGCCCGCCATCTGGGCACGTTGCATGCCGCGGCGACAGTGGCAAGGACAGCAGCGCCTCATCCTCAACGAGCTGGGCCAGATCGAGCGTCGTGCTGCCGACGATAACGTCAATCGTCTCGTCATCGAGCGCCGCTTCGGTCGCATCTGCATCCGACTCATCTTGCGCCAGCACCAGCAACGCCTCGGTATCGATGGCATGCAACATAGGCAACAGACAACGCTGACACACCAGACTCACCTCACCTTTCACTGACATCTGCAGTTGCGGGTAGCCCCTGGCATGGCGACCGCCCTGAAATGACCATTGGATCTCGCCCTGCTGGCTGGCTGCATCCGCCGCCAACCTGGGCAACTGAGCGACTCGGGTTGAACCTTCGCGTTGCTCACCCTGACGGCAAAATGCAAATCCATCGACGATCGTTTGGCTCATGGCGTGGGTTCAGAGGACAAAGGCCGGTATAGTAACAAGGCCATTCTTGCCTTCCCAGCCATCTCGCCGCGCCAATCGCATTCCTGATGTCAAGCTCGCCTCGCCTCATCCTTGCCTCCAGTTCAGCCTATCGCCAAGCACTGCTGCGCAGACTGCAACTGGATTTCGACGCCATCTCACCCGATATCGATGAGCGCGCATTCGCCGATGAAACTGCCGAAGAGACTGCCGTTCGATTGGCGCAGGCCAAAGCCGAGGCAATTGCCAACACCGTCGGTGAGGCGTTGATCATCGGTTCGGATCAGGTCGCAACACTGGACGGCCAGCATATTGGCAAACCCGGCAATCACACCAATGCGTTGGCACAACTACAAGCCATGCGAGGACGCGAGGTGGTTTTTCATACAGCGCTGTGCTTGCTTGATACACGCGCCAGTACGAGTCAGCGCGTACAACTGAGCCAAGTGCCAACCGTTGTGAGCTTTCGCGATCTGCCGGATGCCGAGTTGGATGCCTATTTGCGCATCGAGCAGCCCTATGATTGCGCCGGCAGCGCCAAGAACGAGGGACTGGGGATTGCGCTGCTGTCGTCGATACGCAGTGAAGACCCCAACGCGCTCACCGGTTTGCCACTGATTACGCTGGTGAGCATGCTGCGTCGTGCGGGCGTGACGTTTTTCAAAGGCTAAGCCGATGCGAGGAACGCTTTATCTGATTCCCAACGCACTCGGCGCCGGTGCACTGGATCGCGTGATTCCTGAACCGGTGCGCGCACAAACCGCATCACTGCAATACTTCATCGCCGAGAACGCAAAAAGCGCACGCGCTTTTCTGAAGTTGGTGAGTACCACGCACCCGCTGCGACAATCGCTGCAAGACACCCACATCAGCGAGCTGAATGTCAACACGCCTGCCGAGCAAATTCCGGCACTGCTCACACCCCTATTGCAAGGGCATGACGTGGGTTTACTTTCAGAGGCAGGCGTGCCGGCGGTTGCTGACCCGGGCGCCGAACTGGTACAACTCGCGCACCACGAGGGTATGTCAGTCAAGCCGTTAGTAGGACCGTCTTCGCTGCTGTTGGCATTGATGGCGAGTGGCCTGAATGGGCAGAGTTTTGCATTTCATGGTTATTTGCCGACCGATGCAGATGCACGCGCGACACGCATACGACAACTCGAGCAGCGCTCACGGCAAGAAAGACAAACCCAGATGTTGATCGAGACGCCTTATCGCAACGAGGCGATGCTGCAAGCGCTGGCAAGCACTTGCGCACCGAATACACTCATTTGTGTGGCCACCGACCTGACGCTTGATACTGAGTCAATTCGCACCTGCAGCGCACAGCAATGGCAAAAAGAGATCGCAGCAGGGCAGCTGCCATCGCTCAAAAAAAGACCAAGCGTATTTCTGCTCCTGGCATAACACCCATGAAAGCAGCATCAGGGCCGCGGCTGGATCCCGGCCTACCGAGGCTTGACCCACTCACTTGCCATGGTCTTCGCAAAACCCTCACCCACTGCAGCGCCAAACTTCTTCAACACGCGATCAGACAAGCCCTCGCGTACAGTGTAATCAATCACGTCTTCGGCTTTCAGTACATCACGCGCCACGCCATCTACGGTACCGAGGCCATCGGCCAAACCAAGCCGTATCGCGCTATCGCCAGTCCAGAACAAACCTGAAAAAATCTCTGGCGAGTTTTTCAAACGTTTGCCACGACCCGAGCGCACCGCGGTAATAAACTGCTGATGAATCTCATCTAACAGCGATTGAGTGTACGCACGGTGACGCGGATTTTGCGGTTGAAACGGATCCATCATTGCCTTGTTCTCGCCTGCAGTCATCAAGCGACGCTCGATGCCGAGTTTATTCATCAGGCCAGAGAAGCCAAAGCTGCTCATCAGCACACCAATCGAGCCGACGATACTGCCCTGGCTGACGTAGATACGGTCGGCTGCCGCCGCGATGTAGTAGCAGCCGGAAGCGCACATATCTTCGACCACGACATACACCGGCTTGTTCGGATGCAGCTTTCGCAAGCGAGTGATCTCGTTATTCACAATCGCTGACTGTACCGGGCTACCGCCGGGGCTATTCATACGCAGCACCAGGCCGACCGAGCCCTCGTCATTGAAGGCGTCTTGCAGCGCGGGCATGATGGTGTCAACCGAAGCGGTCGGGCTATCCGAATCGATCTCACCGGTAATTTCAATCAGCGCGGTGTGGCGTGTGCTCGGCGGCTTGCCGCCCCATTTAAGGTCAAGCGCTGCGCCAGCAGCAATCAACGTCAGCAGCAAAATACCGATGCGGTACACATTACGCCAGCGGCGATTGGCGCGCTGCTCATCAAGGTAGGCGTGCGCAATCTTCTCGAGTGTTTCGTACGGTATTTGTGTTTTAGCAGGCTGTACGCTGTCAGTCGATGCGTTATCAGTTGAGGCATCAGCGGCTGGTTTAGGTTCGTCCATAAGCTCGGTTATGTATCAGTTTGAGTTCGAAAATGAAAAGCAAGCAGTAAGGTCATGAAGCATGAGGTAAGCGATCAGTTTCAGGCGAGTGCCGGACGCACATCATTATCGGGCGTCCAAAAAATTTTGTTGTCTTGCTCGACGACGTGTAACTTGTGCAGCCTGCCGCCTCGGCAGGGACCACCGGTACAGTGACCCGTATCCGGCTCGTACATCGCGCCGTGCGTCGCACACACCAAATACAAGCCGCCTTCTTCGAAGAACTCGCCGGGGTTCCAGTCCAGCTCCATCGGCAAATGCGCGCAGCGGTTCAGGTAAGCGTGCGCAGTATCACCGTAGCGCACCACAAACCCGGTTCGGTCACCGCCGTCTGCCGTGACTGGAAAGCGCACGCCCAAGCCGCCGTCGGTCAAGGCAGATGATTCGCAAATATAAACAGGATCACTCATCGCTTAATATGATCTCTTCGCACGACTCAACACGGCATACTGGCCCAACAAGAGCGGTGCTCAGGCATGTTCACTCAGCCAATCGTGCAATTCTTCAATCGAATCAGCACCAAATAGCGGCGCATGCTCTGCCAACTCGGTCGCAGGATGCGCGCCGTAGTGCACGCTGATCGCTGCAGCGCCTGCATTGCCAGCCATTTGCATATCGTGCGTGGTATCGCCAATCATCACGGTACGACTCATGTCCTGCCCCAGCTCTCGCGTCAGCTCCAGCAGCATGGCCGGGTTCGGCTTGGAGAAGGTTTCATCGGCACAGCGCGTCGCGTCAAACAATGAGGTGACCCCGGCGGCGGCCATTGCTCGATTCAGGCCGACGCGGCTTTTGCCGGTAGCGACTGCCAGAAAGTAGCCCTGCTCGGCGAGATCATCAAGCATCTCGCGCGCACCGGCGAACAGCGTGAGCTGATGATCTTGCGCCAAGTAATGATGACGGTAACGCTCTGCCATTTTCGGGTAATGGCGCGGGTCAAGATCGGGTACCGCTGCTTGTAGTGCATCTTGCAAACCAAGCCCGATCACGTACGATGCCGAGCGCTTGTCTGGCACCGCGACACCCAGATCACGCGCAGCGGCTTGCATGCTGGCGATGATTGCGGTGGTGCTGTCCATGAGCGTGCCATCCCAGTCGAATACGATTAAATCAAATTTTTTGCGTGGCATGTCTCAGAACCTACCTCGTGGGGCTTCGTTTCCAGCGACTGAAGGAAATCGACGCAGGCCTTCGGTAGCGTCGCCTCAATCTCAAGCGGTACAGCAGTCATCGGGTGCATCAGTCGCAGACGGTAAGCATGCAGAAACATTCGTTTCAGAGGCAGTCGCTGGCCATCGCGCTTTTGCAAGTCGCGATTGAGGGCAAAGTCACCGTATTTGTCATCACCCGCAATCGGAAAGCCCGATGACGCAAGGTGAACCCGAATCTGGTGTGTGCGGCCCGTCTTCAGCTCTGCTTCCAACAACGCGCAACCCCCGTATTTTCTCAATAAATTGAACACCGTGTGCGACGGCTGCCCGTCGGCCTGCACGCGCACGCGTCGCTCACCATCGGGCGTGGTGTATTTGAAGAGCGGCAGCTTGATATGCTGGCGCCGGTGCTGCCAATCACCGCTCACGAGTACCAGATAACGCTTATCAAGTTGGCCAAGGCGGATCTGTTCATGCAGCGTGGTCAGCGCGCTGCGTTTCTTGGCCAGCATCAGGATGCCGGACGTCTCGCGATCGAGCCGGTGCACCAGCTCCAGAAACTTCAGCGTTGGCCGTGAGGCACGCAGTTGCTCGATCACGCCATGGCTCACACCCGAGCCGCCATGCACCGCGACACCCGCAGGTTTGTCGATAATCAGCAGGGCATCATCCTCAAACAGCACCGGAAACTCGGCCGCTGGCGCGGCCTGCTGCGCTGGCTCGGGCAGGCGCATCGGCGGCACCCTGACCGTGTCGCCCTCGGCCAGGCGGTAAGTCTGAGTGATGCGCCCCTTGTTTACCCGCACCTGGCCCGAGCGCAGCACTTGGTAGACGTGGCTCTTCGGCACGCCCTTGCAGACCCTGAGTAGAAAATTATCGATGCGTTGGCCGGCCTGCTCGGGACCGATGGTGATCAGCCTCACCTGAGCGCGCGCCAAGGCTGGTTCGGGTTGCGCCTGCTTTGCTGCACCGCCCCCGGAAAATCTCGTTGAGTCTTTCATGGGGAATGTATAATCAGTGCGCGGACTCGGTCCGTGTTTGTGTCGGAAGAATTAAAGCATTCTACACAGGGGTGGGTTCGTCGACCCCGCAAATTGATTGCAAAACAAACGAACATAGCCGTGTATGCAGCACCCTGCTGCGGTCAGCGTTGCGCCAAACAGGCGACCAGACCATGCGATGGGGTGTTGGAACCGAGAGCCTGGAACCCAAGGATAAATCTGGCCAGCCTGCCGTGAATCGCGAGGCTGGTCGGAAAATGATGCTGTAACGTTTACCGATTGATCGATAGCTGTCACTCACCAGACAAAATGATCTTCAGCCCCTGCCTCAGCCCCGACCCAACGCGCCCAAGGTGCGTGGTCCGGCAACTGCGCGCAAACTGAACTTATCGGTAACGACCTCAGCATTCAAGCCCATCGAGGCCGCGCAACGACTGCGTGGTCCCGTTTCGCGGCGCCCTGCCTCCAGCCTCCGTCCCTCGCATGCATTTGTGAATCTGTTGCGCCCATGAGTTGGCGCGACCTGAAGGCCCTGAAGGGTCGCGGAGTATTAAATGAAACGCATGCTGTTCAACGCTACGCAGCAGGAAGAACTGCGCGTCGCCATTGTCGATGGCCAAAAGCTGATCGACATCGATATCGAGACCGCCGGTCGCGAACAACGTAAATCGAACATATACAAGGGTGTCATCACCCGCATTGAGCCCTCGCTTGAG
>JBJTXC010000251.1:0-5145 GCA_046082065.1 Burkholderiaceae bacterium | reverse complement strand
CCGTCGAACAGGTAAGACCATGGTGCCAGCCCGGTGCTGCGCCAGCCGGCCCATGGATAACAACTCGCGTAGATCACCAGCACCAGATAAAAAAACAATCCAACGCGAGCGGTGGTCGACGCTTCTGCACCACGCTGCTGATGGTCGGGCGTAGTCAAGTTTGAGTTCGGCATACTGTCTGACATGCGTTGCAGTGTATTGGAGTTTGCGGCAAGCGTCATCTGCTGCAGTCGTAGCCGATACAATGCGACTATGCAAAATGTTCTCGACGCCGATCGTATCGCCAGATTGTCTCGTGCTGCTGCGGCAGGCTTGATGATTGAGGTGGTTGCAGAGACCCTATCGACGAACACGGATTTGCGCCAGCGCGTGGATCAGCTGCAGGTGCCGGTATTGCGTGTGGCCGAGCAGCAGAGCGCAGGACGTGGCCGTGCTGGCCGTGCCTGGCATGCCGCAGCGGGCGATAGCTTGTGCTTCTCGCTGGCGTGGCCTTTTTCTCGCAATGTGGCGCAGCTGACCGGTTTGCCGCTGGCCGTTGGTGTGGCGTTGGCAGATACGCTGCGCGCGCTCGATTTTCCGGTCAGTTTGAAATGGCCAAATGATTTGTTGCTGAACGCTGCAAAACTGGGTGGTGTATTGGTCGAGACTGCGACGGCACGCTCAGGCGCCGCTGACCAGGTGTGGGCGGTGATTGGTGTTGGTATTAACGTGCACCCCAATCCGATGCGCGATGCAGATGTGTCGCATGACGTCGCATCATTGGGTGAGCAGATTGATCGTAACGAGCTACTCGCACAGCTGATCGATGGTTTGGTCGATGTTCTTGCTGTATTCGACACGCACGGACTAACGCCATTCATCGATCGTTGGCAGCGCTGGCACGCATTTGCCGGACTACCTGTGCGTGTGACTGATCAGAATCGGTTGCTTTACGAAGGTGTCGCGCGCGGCATCGATGCCGAAGGTTGTTTGCAACTCGAAACAGCAACCAGCATGGTGGTGGTCGCTGCTGGTGACGTTTCGCTACGCGCCTCGAGTCAAGGTCAGATCTGAGATGTTGCTACTCATCGATGCCGGTAACACCCGAGTCAAATGGGCGCTCGTCAATGAGGGTGCTGCGATTGGCGCATGGCAGGTGAGCGGCGCTTTGTTTCATGTCGAACTCGAGTCGCTTGCAGAGATCTTGAAGCAGCATCAACCACAACGTGTGTGGCTGTCGAATGTCGCAGGTGAAGGCATGCGCGCGCGCCTGGAAAAACTTCTACTCGATAGCGGGGCGTCACCCTCTGCGCTGACTTGGTTTCGCTCGCGCGCACAACAAGCCGGCGTCATTAATGGTTACCGCGATCCTGCACAGTTAGGTTGTGACCGCTTCGCCTCGTTACTTGGCGCTCGTTCGCTGTTTGAACAGCAGTCGCTGCTCATCGTCACCGCGGGTACGGCAACGACGATCGACGCACTCGATAGCTCCGGCCGTTTTTTAGGCGGCATGATTCTGCCCGGCCTCGGCACCATGGCACAGTCGCTCGCACTCAGCGCGGCGCAATTACCGCAAGTCGACACACAGTGGTCAGGCGCGCACTTTGCCGATAACACGTCGGATGCCATCGTTAGTGGCTGTATTCAAGCCCAGGTCGGCGCGATCATGCAGGCGCGTGCACAACTTCCGGGCGCGCGTTGTTTGCTGTCGGGTGGCGCTGCCCAGTATCTTCTGCCCTGTTTGCCGCCACCGATCGAGCTGGTCGAGCAGTTGGTGCTACGCGGCTTGCATGTTGCTGCACTATCGGAGTCATGATGAGACCGTTGTTCTTCTTGCTGTTACTTGCCAACGTGATCGCGTTTTTACTGCTGCAACTGACGCAGCAGTTTGGCAATACACCGGATCGCACCGCGCAACAGATCAACGCCGAGCGCTTGCTCTTGATGGATGGCTCGGCAAAAAACAGTGCCGGCGCTGCGACAGCAGGCGCAGCGCTTGCTGCAGACGCGGCGCATTGCCTTGAAATTGGCGACTTCAACGGTCAGAGTGCAAGTGCATTCGAGCAACAACTGGCCAAGCTGGCCTCCAACCTGAACCCGCAGCGTCGCGTCGTGCAGCCCGCACCTTCACAGCAGATTTTCATTCCGCCACTCGCCAACGAAGAGGCAGCCAGTCAGCGTCTGGTGCAGTTGCGCGGCATGGGTTTTACGGATAGCGCAGTGATTCGCGATGAGACCGCACGACGCTGGGGTATTTCACTCGGGCGCTTCACGCATGCCGAGTTGGCCGAGGCGCATCTCGAGAAGCTACGCACCGCCGGTGTGCAAGATGCCCGTCTGGGCGAGTACCCGCTCAACTCGACACGCTACGCCGTGCAGGTGTCGGTCGACGATGCCGATTTGCGCGACCGAATGAAAAGCCTGATCGCAAAATCTGTCGGTATCACGTTGCGCGCTTGTCACTAGCCGCGTGGCGCCAAAAATCACCCCGAGCGGCGTCGGGTTGAGGTTAAAATCGGCGGTCTTTTCCGCTTGCATACCACCACGACTGTAATGCCCACTTCTGCTATCGCTCCCGAGATCAAAGCCGAGATCCTCGCGGAGGCGCTGCCATACATTCGCAAATTCCACGGCAAGACCATCGTCGTCAAATATGGCGGCAATGCCATGACTGAAGAGCGGTTGAAGCACGGTTTTGCGCGCGATGTCATCTTGTTGAAGCTGGTGGGTATGAACCCGGTGGTGGTGCACGGTGGCGGCCCTCAGATTGATAGCGCACTGAAAAAAATCGGCAAGCAGGGCAGCTTCGTGCAAGGCATGCGCATCACCGACGAAGAAACCATGGAAGTGGTCGAGTGGGTGCTTGGCGGCGAGGTGCAGCAAGACATCGTCATGCTGATCAATCACTACGGCGGACAAGCGGTGGGCCTGACTGGTAAGGATGGTGGCTTGATCCGAGCGCGCAAGATGCGTATGCCGGACAAGGACAAGCCGGGCGAGTATGTTGATATTGGCTTCGTCGGCGAGATCGAAGCCATTAATCCTGCCGTGGTGAAGGCCTTGCAAGATGATGCTTTCATCCCGATTATTTCGCCGATCGGCTTTGGTGAGGATGGCCAGGCGTACAACATCAACGCGGATTTGGTCGCCGGCAAAATTGCCGAAATTCTGCGTGCAGAAAAATTGATCATGATGACCAACATCCCCGGCGTGCTGGACAAAAATGGTGAGCTGCTTACCAATTTGTCTGCCAGAGAAATCGACGATATGTTTGCCGACGGCACGATTTCAGGTGGCATGTTGCCGAAGATTTCCTCTGCACTCGATGCCGCAAAATCCGGCGTGAATACTGTGCACATCATTGACGGCCGCATCGAACACTCCTTGCTGCTCGAAGTGCTGACCGAGCAAGCATTCGGCACCATGATTCGCTCTCACTGAGCTTCAGGCTGAAATCGACTACGCAGCCCGTTTCCGCGACTGCGATACTCACCCTACCCATCGTGCGGGCGCGTATCTTGGCGCAACATCCAGCCACGCGATACCCTTTCGGGCCAACGCCGAGACCTCATTTGAAGCGAGGTGATGGGTGACTCGTCAACTGATCTGGCTATTCGATCTCGACAACACGCTGCATAACGCATCGCACGCGATTTTCCCCGCCATTAACGACAACATGAATGCGGTGATCTCGCGCGTGTTGGCCGAGCAAAACTTGCCTGCCCATCCGGATGCAGTGAACGAAGTGCGGGTTCGCTACTGGCAGCGTTACGGTGCCACGCTGCTGGGCATGGTGAGACATCACGGGATGCGTGCTGATGATTTTCTGCGCGACGCGCATCAGTTTGACGACTTGAGTCAAATGATTCGCGCCGAGCGAGGTCTTGCGCGCTTGCTGCAACGACTGCCAGGCCGAAAGATTTTGCTGACCAATGCGCCGCGCGCTTACGCGCGATCCGTGCTGCGCCATCTGGGCCTGCATCGGCACTTTGCAGAACATGTACCGATCGAATCGATGCGTGTCCATGGCGAGTGGCGGCCCAAGCCGTCCAAATTACTGCTACGCCGCTTGCTGCGGCAGCGCGGGCTGTCTGCGTCGCGTTGTGTGTTGGTCGAAGACTCGCTCGAGAATCTGAAATCAGCGCGGTGTTTGGGCATGCGAACTGTCTGGTTTAGCGGGTTTTCAGCACGCGTATTTTTCCGACCGGGTTGCGCCGATGTGCAAGTAAAATCACTTCACAAGTTACCCGGGTACTTGGCGCGGTTGAGGCGATAGCGCGCCGACGGCATCGGGTTCCCCAACTTTTGCCGGACTGACAAGACCATGCCGAACTCCAAGACAGGCGAGCGGAAACTACAGATCCTGCAGGCGTTAGCCCGTATGCTGGAAAGCCCAAAAGCCGAAAGGGTCACTACCGCGGCGCTGGCGGCCAGGTTGGATGTGTCCGAGGCCGCGCTCTATCGGCATTTTGCCAGCAAGGCGCAAATGTATGAGGGCCTGATCGACTTCATCGAGACCTCGGTGTTCACGCTGGTGAACAAGATCGCTGAGGGTCAAGAGAACGGCCGACAGCAAGCCTTGTCTGTAGTGCGCATGCTGCTTGAGTTTTCCGAGCAAAACCCCGGCATGACCAAGGTGATGATTGGCGACGCTTTGGTGAATGAAGATGAGCGCTTGCAGCGCCGTATGAATCAATTGATTGACCGGATTGAGCTGGCGCTCAGACAAGCCTGGAAGTTAGCCGCGACCCAGGGCGGGCCCGCAGAAGATCAGGCCAGCGCGCGCGCCGCTTTGCTGATGGCATTTGTCATCGGACGCTGGCATCGCTACGCCAAGAGCGGTTTTCAGCACAAGCCTACCGAGGGCGCCGCACTGCAGCTCAGCTTGCTGGTTGCATGAGCCTCGATCTCGGCGTTCGCCGGGATGACCCCATGGACGCTACGATTGAGAATGACCCTAGTGAGGGCTAGCGCCGGGGTTCGATATTTTTTCAGCCGATCCCGCACACCGCGCAGTCGGTATTCTTTGCTGTGCGTATGCTGGTCCATTCCATCGAACGTGCATCTAGCATCAGTAAGCGGTTGGCGAGAGATTCGCCTATGCCCATCAACAACTTCAATGCCTCCGCTGCTTGTACCGTGCCGATGATGCCGACCAGTGGTGCG
>JBJTXC010000250.1:0-3458 GCA_046082065.1 Burkholderiaceae bacterium | reverse complement strand
GACGTGGATGTTGGTTGGCATGACCGCCGGTGCGCTATTGCTGCGCAACTGGCAGGTGGTGGTGACTGAGCGCGCGGGGTTCTTGAATACGACAGACGGTCTGTGCGGCATGCTGGGCGGTATGTTCGCCGGCATGACATGGGGTATGGTGATCAGCGTTGCGTTGTACCGAGCATGCTTGAATTGGCGAATGCAGCCTAAACATGCACTAAAAGTAGCCTAGATGAGCCAGTTCGGCTCATAACTCTTGTTGCCGGATCTACGGGGTCACCAATCTGACGCTAGGGAAGTACGTTTGGTAGCGTTTCGAATCACGGGTTAGTACGGGCATTCGGCTGACGGCAGCGTGCGCACCAATAAAAAAATCGCCCAGCACATTGGTTTTGACACCACGACGCCGGCGGTATTGCACAAACGCTTTACCAGCGAGGAACAACGCCGGTTTTGGTATCTCAACGATCGCCAATGCCAGCCCATCGATCACTTTGTCCAAGGCCTCGACCGTTGAAAAGGTCAGAGATAACTCAGCGTAAATAATCGGGTTAATCACGAGGCGGTGAACCTTGGATTGCGCCTGCAACTGCGTGATTGACCAATCAGCCCAAGCCGGATCGTCCTGCAAGACATCCACCAACACATTGGTGTCTACCAGCATCAGGCGGCTCCACGAAGCAATCGCATGAGATCGTCGGTACGCCATTTCACGTCCGCCTTACCGCGTGCTAATTCAAACCGATCGCGGGGACGCCGAGGCGAGGTTTCGGCTCGATGAATGACTATTTCACCCGCCGGATTGACAGCAAAATTAACTGGCATCCCGGGCTTCAAACCGAGCGCATCTCGAATCTGCTTGGGAATGGTGACCTGACCCTTGACAGTGAGTGTAGTTGGCATGCTTTTCCCCGAGTTTTACCAAAAGCTGAATGGTAATACCAGCGCCCGATCGAGGCAAGTATTCGACTACCCCACTGCGATGGGAATGACGCTGCGGCGTTTTTCCTGTATCAACGGCAAGCAGCGTTTGTCATCCTGATAGATGGCGACGCAATCCAGGCACTGGAAACACTCGCTGTAAGCGACCTGACCAGTTGGCGAGATCGACTGATAATCACAGCGATGACGGCACGTTTGACAGGGCGTGCCACAGGCTTCACGCCGCGCGATCCAACCCCAGCGCCGTAGCGGGTCAAGCACGGCCAGTGCCGCACCCAGCGGACACAGATAGCGACAATAGCCGCGATAGACCAACACACTCAATGACAGCAAGGCAATCGCCCACAGCAGATAGGGCCAATCACGCACAAAATACAAACTGATTGCTGTCTTGAATGGTTCGACTTCAATCGCCAGCTCGGTGATATTGGGCGCTGCCCACAGCGATGCAATCACTGCTGCCAAAACGAGATACTTCAGCCATTTCAAGCGACGATCAATCGTCACTCGCAGTCGGCGCGGCTTGATACCCAAGCGACGCGTCACCATGCTAATCAACTCTTGCAGCGCACCGAAGGGACACAGCCAACCGCAGAAGGTGCCACGCCCCCAGATCAGCAAAGTGACGCCCACAAAAATCCATAAAATCACGGTCATTGGATCAACCATCAAAAAGCTGAGGTCGTTACCCGTGCTGAGTGCATCAATCGATGCCGTGATGTTGACGATACTAAGCTGTCCCTGCGCATACCAGCCGATGAACCCAAGCGTAAACAACAGATAAGCCGTACGAAACACGCGCAAGCGCCGGTGCCCATTGGCCGTGATTCGCTGACGAATCAAGGCAATACTCAACACCAGCAAGCCGACCAGCAGCACAACAATATCGACCAGGCGACGCTCCCAGGCATCGACCCAAGGCGCCTCCATCCAGCGTGCCGCAGAAGCGCGCCAGCCATGAAACACATACGGCAACTCAAACTCGGTATAGGCTACTTGGTTGGGGAAGGTACCAAAGCGACGACCCAACCGAAAACGTAATTCGAAGGCTTGATCCGGATTCAGTGGGGTTGCGCTATCGACGATCAGCACATGAGCACGTGCTTTGGCAGGATACCCCGGTACCGCTATGGATTTGTCATACGCGATCGAGCGCACGTTAATGGTTTTATCGCCCTGCTTCAAAATGAACGGGAGCGGATCATCAATACGCTGGCTCTCGTACATCATGTTGTACAGCGGTCCGCTCTCGCTGACGACAATCGCTTCACTGTCGCGCATATTCGCCACCAGCAAACGCCAGCCATCCTCCCCCAACAAATTTCGACCAATCGACGGCACACTGGCTAATGCAACATGAAACTGCAAAGCCACTTCATCAGGCTTGCTAGCTGCAAGTTTGTCAGCCCCGGCGGCGCGGGTGCCTGCGAAGGCTTTTTCGATTTGTGCGCGGGTGAGCGACATGGGCTCGACCATGCGGCGCGACAGCAGTTGTTCCCAGCGCAGCGGTCGAATCTCTTGCGTGAGCAAATCACCACGCGTCAGGGATACGGCGTTACCCTCACCTAAAATACTGCCTTTGCTGGCAGCATCGAGATGCGCCCGCGCGACCGATGCGGCCGATTGCATGATGGTGCGATCCATCGCTTTCACCGTGACGGTACCGGCTTGCACACCATGAAAAGTCGCACGCTTTTCATCAAACGAAGTGCGCGCACGAAAATCCAGAATATGGGTTTCATGTCTGACCGTGATACCCACATACTGATTCGCAAAATCCGTCAGCTTCGCAATCCCCGCTTCAGAACGAAATAATGGCTCGCGATGATCGATCAGGTGAGATAAAAGGAATTTACCCTCAGTGTCGATCGCCACCAAGATATTGATCGGCTTGCCGCCATAGCCGCGTACTGGCTCGAAATCAATTGATTCAAACGCGTAGCCGATTAATTTCGGCTTTTCATTTTCTGCGACCGCATCGCGGGAGAATAGCGGCCAAACCGGAACACTCGGATTGATCTCACCTACTTGGTACTGATTCGACAAAAAATTATCGACCTCAGTTTTTTTCAAGGTGACCGCATGACTTGCCGTTGGCAGTGTGATTGCGATCAAACACCACCGGGTCAACCGGCGCCCCCAATGTCCCATGTGTCCCTGTCATTATCGTGTTAGGTGACAACCTGAAAGCCATTCACCCGTGAGACCCATGCTGCTTCGGCTCACGCTGGCTCACGACCACCGGCACTTTTTTGGTGCCAGGCTAATCAGGCAGTTGGGATATTAAGCGCAAGCTTTGATAATTTAACCGGAAGCCTGAGCATCTTTGGGGGTTAAATACCGATAAAGTTATTTTTTTAGTACGAAAAAGTTCATGTGAGTTAGGGCTGAAAACGAACGGTGTCTGCCTCTCGAATCAAGCCTCGATCCGTGGCGGGCGCGGCCGGTGCGCCAAGCAGCTTTAGCGTAGAATCAATGCTCGCAGCGCGTCACCACTTCAATCACCGGCAACCCATGGCAGAAAC